>NZ_JBEXXK010000007.1:242932-255135 GCF_040630405.1 Streptomyces sp. NPDC005811 | reverse complement strand
GTCTCCGTCAGATCCAGTACCGCAGCAACCTCATCGACGGATGCCTCGCCGAAACCGGACTCACCTCGACGACATCACGGCGACAACGTCAGTAGAGCCCCGGACATCACGTTCAACGCGTGGAGCTGAGCTGCAACTGACGCAACTGCCGCTGGACATGGTCCAGCGCGCCCTCGCGGCGGCCCGGGACCCGGGCGCGCAGGTCCGCCAGGGCGGGGCCGAGGTCGCGGGCGCGGGCCGTGTCCGCTATCCGCCCCCACTGGTGGTGCGCCCGGTCCACGGCCGCCTCGACGGCGGGCGCGTCGACCGCCTGCCCGGCGGCCAGCCGGGCGGCGGCGACCGCCATCCAGGTACGGCAGCTGCGCTCGGCGTCCCCCGCGAACATCGCGAGATCGGCCCGCACCTCGGCCCAGTGCAGCGCCTCCTGCGACCCCGCCCCGTGCGCGGCGGCGGCCGCCTCCTGCCAGCGGGCGGCGAGCGCGTCGGCATCGGCGTGGTTCCCGGCCTGGACGGCACTCGAGATGGCGGCGTGGGGGTCACCCACCAGCCCGTCCGGGGGTCCCCCCTCCGGGAGAGCTTGAGGACGGGGCCGTTCAGGCCGATCGGGGGTCCAGGGGGCGGAGCCCCCTGGGGGCACCCGGGCAGCGGCACCCAGCACCAGATCCCCCACCTCCCCTTCCCCCGCGATCCGCCCCAACGCCGCCTGATGCAACTGCTCCACCGCCGGACGGCCCCCGCTGCGCAGGATCGTCGCGACCGCCTTCATGTACGTCGGCGAGGCCACCGTCCGCCGTCCCGGGGGCGGCGCGACCCTCCCGTACACCGCTACCGTCGACCCGCACTCCAGCGCGTGCCCGCGCAGCCATCCCCACGCCTCCGCGTCGGCGTGCAGATCGACCAGCACGGTCGTCGTCCCGGCCGCCCGCAGCCGCAGCTCCTCCCGGAACCAGTGCCAGGGGAACCCGGTGTAGCGCACGGTGGACGGCGTCGTCCGGGCGAGCGCGAGGTGCGGCAGATGCTGGCGCCGGTCGAGCTGGAGCTGGCCGGTGACGAACACGGTCAGCGGTCCGGCCGCCGCCGCGGCGGCCCGCAGCCGGGTCAGCACGGCCTGCGGCTCCAGCGGATCGGCCAGCTCGACGACGTTGGCGGTGTCGGTGCCGGCCAGCACGGCCGGCGGCACGGCCGCGAGCACGGGGAGGACGGACGCCGCGTCCACCAGACATCCCTTGCCCACGGGCGACGCCGCCAGCAGCAGCACGGTTCCGGGCATGGTCCCTCCCCCTGTCGATCAGTACCTCAGCACCGTAACCGCTGCTGCTGCAAAGGTCTGCCTCAGTCCAGCAAACGTCCCCTTACGGGGCCTTGGGGCCGGTACGCCGTACCGCGAAGATCGTCGTGTCGTCCGCGAGCCGGCCCCGGCAGTGCCGCAGGGTGCCCTCGCGGACGAAGGTCACCAGCCGTTCGGGGCGGGCCGTCCGCGGGTCGCGCAGGACCGCCCGGCGCACCTCCTCGGTCAGCGGATAGAACTCCCCGGCCGCGTCCCGCGCCTCCGTCACCCCGTCCGTGACCAGCAGCAGCGTCTCCTCGGCGGCCACCGGCACCCGCAGCACGGGCGACCCGGCGCCCGCCACGGCGACGTCCCACAGTCCGAGCGCGGCGGCGCCCGCCGCGGCGAAGTCCGCGATCCCCCCGGGCAGGCCCGTGCCGGGCGCGGTGAGGTCCCCGAGCCCCAGCGGCAGTCCCTCGCCGCACGGCAGCGGCCGTACCCCCGCCGCGCTCACCACCAGCGGCGGCTCATGGCCGAAGCCGACGACCTCGACCACCCCCTCCTCCCGGGCGGGGAACCCGATGAGGACGGCCGTGGCGAACCGGTCGCCGTCGTCCCGGCCGAGCGCCACGGTGTGCAGCCGGTGCCGTCGCATCCGGGTCTCCAGGCGGGCGGCGACCACCGTCAGGTCCGGCTCGTGGTACGCCGCCTCGCGGAACGTGCCCAGCAGCGCGGCCGCCGCCTCCACCGCGCCGAGCCCCTTGCCCTGGACGTCCCCGAGCAGGACGCGGGTGCCGTGCGGGCCGGGCTGGATGTCGTAGAAGTCGCCGCCCACGCGGGCGTCGGCGTCGGCGGCGAGGTACACGGCCGCGTGGTCGATGCCGCCGAAGACCGGTGGCAGCGGGCGCAGCACCGTACGCCGGGTGGTCTCCGCGATGTCCATCATGTGCAGCATCCGGCGCTCCACCCGCACCCGGACCGAGGCGGCGAGCACCGACAGCACCCCGCCGACCAGGACGAGCACGAAGTCGGCCGGGCCCTCCCGGTACTCGACGGGCCAGGCGGCGTCGCTGGTGACGTAGACGACGAGGGAGAGGACCGCGAACAGGGCCGTCGTCCACACCCCGCACAGCGCGGCGGCGATCGCGGAGACGAACACGCACCACGACACGATCCGGAACTCGCCGGTGGAGTGGTAGTCGGCGTAGCTGATGGCGACGAGCACCACCAGCGGCACCAGCCAGGTGACACTGCGGCCCCGGACCTGCAGCAGCTGATGACGTTGCAGGACGTCCCGGCGCCGGGCCTGCGCGGGGCGGGTGTCCCGCTCCATGAGGTCAGCGAAACACGCGGCGCCGCGCCCCGCATCCGCGCCCCGCATCCGGACCCGCGTCCCCGGGCCGGATCCGGGTACCCGGTGCATCCGACTTGCCACCGCCCGCGCCCAGGTGTGCTCTGGAAGGCGGGGGCGAGGAGAGAGAGGAGCGCTCTCATGGCTCATGCGGCACCCGCGGTGCGGACCCCGGCAGCGCCGGCCCGGACACCGGACATCTTCAGCGCACGGACCCACCGGATCGCACGGTGGGCGGTCCCGGTGGGCATGGGACTCGTCTACGGCTACTGGGTGGCGGCCAACAACCGTTCCGGTGGCCCCATCACCGGCTGGAACCTTCTGCTCGGCTTCGTGAGCACGATCGTGTTCGCGGGCCTGTGGAGGGGCGTGGCGGCCCTGGCCCCGCACATGATGCGCGAACTGCACGCCGTGCTGTGGGCGGTGTTCGCGGGCTGTGCGTTCGGCTTCCTGTACGCCAACACCGGCACGAGCATCCTGCGTTCCGTGTGGATGGGGCTGGTGATCGGCGCGGTCACGTTCGGCGTGCTGTTCTTCCGCTACTACACGCACGAGGACGCGGCGGGACGCCGTATCCGATAGCCCGGCATCCGACAGCCCGACGCACATGGGCCCCGGCGGTTCGCGCCGGGGCCCATGTGTTTCCCTCATCCCTCCACTCACCGGTCGACCGGGATCCACTCCCAGCCACCCGACGAGGTCCCTGATGTCCCGGAGGCGCTGAAGCTCCAGGAGCCCGAGAAGCTGAACGAGCCCGAGCCCGAGACACTGAACGAGCTGTTGGTGAAGGGGTCGTTCCAGTTGGTCCAGTCCCCGTTCTTCCACTGCGGGCACGGGTCGGCGCAGTCCGGTACGCGTCCGCCGCGGACGTCGACGAAGGCGGCGCTGGCCCAGCCCTGGGTGTCGAAGAGCCAGTACCAGTAGGGGTTGCCGTCGACGCTCTGCCCCCTGACCCGGCACTGGACGAGGTCGTGGGTGCCGGGTGCGAGCGAGTCGACGACGGCGGAGTGGGTGGTGGGCTGCTGTCGCACGTTCAGGTCGGTCCGGGAGACGACGGTGCCCACGAGGGGTCCGTCGCCGTGGCCGGTCGGCGGGGCTGCCGCCGCAGAGGTGCCCGCCGCGGTCGCGGCGAGGGTGCCACCGGTGAGCAGGGCCGCGGCCAGAGTCCGCAGGGCCGGAGTGGTGCGCATGATCGGCCTCCTTCTCCCCAGAACCAGGAAACACCCGTTCGGGTGAACCCTCCACCGGAGGCCCCACCGGCCCCAGGAAACCCGGCAGCCCCAGGGGCACCCGTACGGCTCAGGCCCGCTGGCGGCGGCCGCGGGCGGCCCGTTGCCTGGAAGGGTGTCCCGAAGCCTGCGGACCGCCCTCTCGGCCGTCCTGATCGCGCTGTCCTGCCTGCTCGTGCCGCTCGGCACGCTCGCGGCCTGGGCGGCGTACGGCCTCACCGACACCCGCAGCTATGTCACCGCGATGGCGCCGCTGGCCTCCGACCCCGCCGTCCAGGACGCCGTCGCGGACACGGTGGGCGACGGGGTGGCGCGCGAGTCGGGGATGAGCCCGCTGTTCCTGCGCGACGCGGTGCGCTCCTTCACCGCGACCCACGCCTACCGCACCGCGTGGGACGCGGGCAACGAGGCCGCGCACACGGCCGTGATGCGGGCGCTCACCGACGACCGCCCCGGCCCCGACGACGCCCCGGTCACGGTGGACCTGGCGGCGGTCACCACCCCGCTGAAGCACCAGATGACCCTCGACCACGTGCCGTTCGCGGAGCGCATCCCGATCGAGCACACCCGGGTGGCGCTGCTGCCGCCCGACGATCTGGCCACCCTCCGGAAGGGCTACCACGTGCTCGATGTCGCCGGTTTCTGGCTGCCGTTCGCCGCGGTCGTGCTCGCGACGGGCGGTATCGCCGTCGCCGCCTGCCGGCGCCGCGCGATCACCGCGACGGCCCTCGGCACCGCCCTCGGCGGCGCGTTCCTCGGCCTCGCCGTCGCGATCGGCCGCCGGCTCACCCTCGCCGATCTGCCCGACGCGACCCACCGCCCGGCCGCCGCCGCGGTCTACGACGCCCTGACGACCACCCTGCGCAGCGCCGCCTGGCTGCTGCTCGCGCTGGGGCTGACGGTGGCCGGGGCGACCTGGCTCACCGGGTATCTGCGGGCGGCCCGGCTGCTGCGACTGCGGCGAGCGTCCGCAGCGCCCGCCGCAGCTCAGCCTCCGGAGCCGACGCGAGCCCGAGCCTGACCGCGTCCGGGGTGCGGCGCGGGTCGACGGCGAAGGCGGTGCCCGGGGTGACCGCGATGCCGTGCGCGGCGGCGGCGGCCGTGAAGGGGTCGGCCCGCCACGGCGCGGGCAGCTCCCACCAGGCGAAATAGGCCCGCGGATCGGTCCGGACCCGGAACCCGCCGAGCGCCTCGGCGAGCAGCGCCTGCCGCCGTGCCGCGTCCGCCCGCTTGTCCTCGACGAGCCGCTCCACGATCCCCTCCTCCACCCACCGCACGGCCGCCTCCACCGCGAACCGCCCCGCGCTCCACCCACCCGAGCGCACCGCCGCGCCCACGGCCTCCACCCGCGCCCGGGGTACGACGAGCAGACCGACGGTGAGTCCCGGCGCGACCCGCTTGGACAGCCCGTCGACGACATGGGTCAGCTCGGGGGCGTGGGCGGCGAACGGGACGGCACCGGGGTGGAGGAAGGACCAGATCCGGTCCTCGACGACCGGCATCCCCAAGTCGGCCGTGACCCGGGCGAGTTCCCGCATCCGGCGGTCCGTGGTCGTGACGGAGGTCGGGTTGTGCAGGGTCGGCTGGAGGTAGAGCGCGGAGAGCGGGGCGGCGCGGTGGGCGGCACGGAGCGCGTCGGGCCGTACGCCGCCCTCGTCGTCCCCGTCCAGCGGCACCAGCACCACCCCGAGGCGCCCCGCAATCTCCTTGACCAGGGGATACGTCAGCTCCTCCACCCCGACCCGGCCGCCGGGCCGCACGAGGGAGGCGAACGCGGCGGCGATGGCCTGCCGGGCGTTGCCGGTGAACAGGAAGCGGTCGGGCCCGGGCCGCCAGCCGGGCAGCGCGAGCAGCCGGGCGGCGGCCGCGCGGGCGGCGGCGGTCCCGGTGGCGGCGACCGCCCGCGAGGCCTCCGTCAGCACGTCGGGCCGCAGGAGGGGGGCGAGCGCGGGGGCGAGCAGCTCGGACTGGGCCGCCGTGACGGGGTAGTTGAGCTCCAGGTTGACCGGGGGAGCGGAGGGCCGGAGTGGGGGTTCGGTGAGGGACCGGCCCTGCTCCCCCTCGGGCGCGGCCCGTACGAAGGTCCCCCGGCCGACCTCGCCCACGACCAGCCCGCGCCGCACGAGTTCGCCGTAGACGCGCCCGGCCGTGGACGGCGCGATGCGGTGCCGGCGCGCGAACCACCGCTGCGGGGGCAGCCGTTGCCCGGGCCGCAGCCGCCCGGAGGCGATGTCACCGGCGATCCGGTCCGCGATGTCCCGGAAGTCCCCCACGTTTCCCGCCCCCTTGGGATTGCACCGAAGGCAAAGATCTTATTGCACCGAGGAATCGGCCCGCCCTAGGGTCGACCACATGCCCCCCTTCCTCTCATACGAGGACAAAGGCGACGCCGGCTCCTCGGCCCTCCCCCTTGTCCTGATCCACGGCCACCCCTTCGACCGCACGATGTGGGCCCCGCAGATCGAGGCGTTCTCCGCCGGGCGCCGGGTGATCGCCCCCGATCTGCGCGGCTACGGGGCCTCCCCGGTCGTCCCCGGCGTCACCCTGCTCTCCGACCACGCCCAGGACATCGCGTCCCTCCTGGACGAGCTGAAGGTGGACGCGTGCGTCCTGGCGGGCCTGTCGATGGGCGGCCAGATCGTCATGGAGTGCTCCGCCCGCTTCCCCGACCGGATCCGGGGCCTGGTCCTCGCCGACACCTTCGCGGCCCCCGAGACGCCGGCGGGCAGACTGGCCCGGGGCGAGATGGCCGACCGGCTGCTGGCGGAGGGGATGCGCGGGTACGCCGACGAGGTCCTGGAGAGGATGGTCGCCCCGTACGCCGCCCCCGCCGTCAAGGCCCACGTCCACCGCATGATGACCGCCACCCCGCCCGAGGGCGCGGCGGCCGCCCTGCGCGGCCGGGCCGAACGCCCCGACTACCGGCCCCTCCTGTCCCGCGTCACGGTCCCGGCCCTCGTCGTGGTCGGCGCCGACGACACCTACACCCCGGTCGCGGACGCGCGGGCCCTGCACACGGCCCTCCCCGACTCCGTCCTGACGGTGATCGAGGGCGCGGCGCACCTGCCGAACCTGGAGCGACCGGAGGAGTTCGACACCGCCCTGGCGGACTTCCTGACGCGGATCGACGGCACCTAATCCCTTGGCCGGGGCCGGGGCCGCCCGGTTAGCGTGCCGCCCATGAACAGCGAGCGGAAGACGACGACCACCCTCTGGCGCCCCACCGGCCCCGAGGAGCTGGCGCTCGTCGAGGCATCGGACTGGACGGCGTGGCCGCCGCGCCTGCCCGAGCAGCCGATCTTCTACCCGGTGCTCAACGAGGACTACGCGGTACGGATCGCCCGGGACTGGAACGTGCCCGCCTCCGGCGTCGGATACGTCACCCGCTTCGAGGTCGACGCGGAGTTCCTGCGGAGGTACCCGGTGCGCCAGGCCGGGGGCGAGACCATCCTGGAGCTGTGGGTGCCGGCGGAGGAACTCGACGAGTTCAACGCGCACCTCGTCGGGCGCATCGAGGTGGTCCGGGAGTTCCGGTGAGACGGTGAGCCGGTGACCGTACTCGCGGGGTGTCCATAATGAGGCCATGTCCCGCGAGTTCCCCATCGGCCTCACGCCTCCCGACTGGCTGGTGCGGAACCTTCGGCCGCAGCAGGCACCCGTCAACCGGCCCGCCGTCGCCCGCGCCGCCGTCGCGATGACGCTCCCCCTGGTGATCGGCATGGCCGCCGGACAGCCCGCCTACGGGGCGCTCGTCTCCATGGGCGCCCTGTCGGGGGTCATCGGCGACACCGCCGACGCCTACCGCATGCGGATCCTCAACATCGCGATCCCGCAGCTGTTCGGGGCCGTCGGCATCACGATCGGTTCGGCCGTGTACGGCCAGGGCTGGCTGGCGGTCGTCACCGTCACCGCCGTGGCGCTGGTCTCCGGGATGATCTCGACGATCGGGGCGGTGGCGTCCGTGTCCGGGCTGCTGCTGCTCCTCAACTGCGTCGTCGGGGCGGGGCTGCCGATGCCCGGCCCGTGGTGGCTGGCGCCGCTGCTGATGTCCGGCGGCGGGCTGCTCGTCCTCCTCCTCGCGCTGCTGGCCTGGCCGCTGCGCTCCGGGATACCGGAACGCACCGCCGTCGCGGCCACCTACCGCACGGTCGCCGATCTGCTGGCCGCCTGCGGCAGCCAGGTCCCGGGCGCGTACGAGGACGCCCGCCACACCGTCACCCAGTCGCTGAACCAGTCGTACGACCTCGTCCTCGCCCGGCGCGCCCGCCACCACGGCCGCAGCCCCGAACTGGCGCGGCTGCTGGCCCAGTTGAACGCCATCACCCCGGTGGTGGAGGCGGCCCCCGCGGCCCATCTGCACGGCCGGCCGCTGCCGCCCGAGGTCCCGGAGGCCGTGCACCACCTGGCCCGCGCGATCGAGACCGGCTTCACCGGCCCGCTCGCCCTCGCCCTCCCCGCCCCCGGCTCGGAGACCGGACGCGCCGTCGACCACGCCCTGCGGCACGCCGCCGCGGTGGTGACCGCGCCCGACATCGACCCCCGGGGGCCCGAGGACGACCGGCTGGGCCGCCCGCCCCGCCTCGGCACCCGCACCGCCCGGGCCGCCCGCAACGTCGCCCTGTCCGCCGTCTCCTGGCGGTACGGGCTGCGGCTCGCCCTGTGCATCGGCCTGGCCCAGGTGCTGGTGTCGACCGTCCCGGTCGCCCGCTCCTACTGGGTGGCCCTGACCATCACCTTCGTCCTCAAGCCCGACTTCGGCTCGGTGTTCTCCCGGGCGCTGCTGCGCGCGCTCGGTACGGTCGCCGGGCTGGTGGTGGCCGCCGCCGTCCTCTCCCAGGTGCCGCGCGGCTGGTGGGACGTACCGGTGATGCTGGTCCTCGCGCCGCTCATCCCCGCCCTCACCCCGCGCGGCTACGGCTACCAGACGGCCGCGATCACCCCGGTGATCCTGCTCCTGTCGGACAACCTCAACCACCAGGGCACCGGCCTGCTGCTGCCCCGCCTGGTCGACTCGCTGATCGGCTGCGGCATCGCGCTGGTCGCGGGCTACCTCCTCTGGCCGGAGAGCTGGCACACGCGCGTGGGCGACAAGCTGGCCGACGCGGTCGCCGACACCGCCCGCTATGTCGACGCCGCCTTCGGACCGGACGTCGACCCGGCCGCCCGCGCCCGGATGCGCCGCCGGCTCTACCGGGACCTGTCCGTGGTCCGTACGGAGTTCCAGCGGGCCCTGACCGAGCCGCCGCCGACCGGCAGCCGGGCGGCGGCCTGGTGGCCACTGGTCGTCGCGGTGGAACGGATCGTGGACGCGACGACGGCGGCCCGGGTCCGTGTGAAACACGGAGCCGAACCGCCGTCGGAGCCGGAACTGGCCCAGGTCACGCTCCAGCTGCGGGAACTGGCGGAGGGGCTGCGGGACACCGAGACCCTCTATTCCGTCCGCACCGACCTCACCGGCCCGGCGGGCAGCGTCCTGGAGCCGTTGCGCCAGGAGGTGGCCGCCGCGAGGGCGATCACCTCCCCGTCGGGCTAGATCAGGCGCCGATGTCGCACCCGTCGGCCCGCCAGACCGCCACGACCGCCGGACGGACGATCTTCCCGGGCCCGTCGGGCCAGGTGCTGGCCGGCTTCTCGACGGACGCCCCGTCGATCTCTCCCGGGTGCTGTACGGCGACCAGGACGCGCCGGTCCTGGATGACCGGACCGCAGGTCTCCGCACCGGTCGGCACCGTCAGGAACTGCTTCAGCTCACCGCGCCGCGCACCGCGCGTGGCCACGCCGAAGAGGCCGTCGTGGGAGCCGAGCTGGTTGCCGTCGGTGGAGATCCACAGGTTGCCGTGCGGGTCGAAGGCCACGTTGTCCGGGCAGGAGATCGGGCTGACGTCGTCCTTGGGGAACCCGGCGAAGTAGGTCGCCGGGTCGTCGGGGTCACCGGCGACGAGGAACAGCGACCAGGCGAAGGAGGTGCTCTCCGGCCGGTTGCGGCGCTCGGTCAGCTCCAGGATGTGCCCGTGCTTGTTGGCGTTGCGCGGGTTGGCCTCGTCGGCCTTGGCGTTCGCGCCGACACCGCGGTTGGAGTTGTTGGTGAGGGCGACGTACACCTTGCCGGAGACCGGCGAGGGCTGGATGTCCTCGGGCCGGTCCATCTTCGTCGCGCCGACCTTGTCGCCCGCGAGCCGCGTGAAGACGAAGACCTCCTCGGCGCTCATCCCCTCGACGTGCGAGACCGCGCCCTTGGCCGTGGCGGTGGCGAGCGCGATCCACTCCCCGCTGCCGTCGAACTCGCCGTCGGCGGGCAGCTTGCCGGTACCGTCGATCTCGACGGCCGGGGAGTCGCCGGTGAGCCGGGCGACGTACAGCGTGCCCTCGTCGAGCAGGGACAGGTTGTGCTCGCGCACGGCCCGGCTCGACCCCTTCTTCATCCGCTTGCTGCCGACGAACTTGTAGAAGTAGTCGAAGCGCTCGTCGTCACCGGAGTAGACGACCGGCCGCCCGTCCTCGGTCAGCCGCACGGTGGCGGCCTCGTGCTTGAACCGCCCGAGGGCGGTGCGCTTGCGCGGCGTGGAGGTCGGGTCGTACGGATCGAACTCGACGACATACCCGAACCGGTGCACCTCGTTCGGTTCCTGGGCGACGTCGAACCGCTTGTCGAACCTCTCCCACTTGCGCTCGGTGGCGCCGGTGCCGATGCCGTACCGCTTGTCGGTGGTGCGGGAGGAGTTGGCGAAGTACTGGTTGAAGTTCTCCTCGCCGTGCAGGGTCGTGCCCCACGGGGTGGTGCCGCCGGAGCAGTTGTTGAGGGTGCCGAGGACCTTGGTGCCGGTGGGGTCGACGGACGTCTTCAGCAGGTCGGACCCGGCGGCGGGCCCGGTCAGCCGGAACTCGGTGGTGGCGGTGACGCGCCGGTTGAGGGGATGCCGGGGTACGGCGGTGAGCGCCCCGGTCTTCCGGTCCTCCTCCACGACGACGGCGGCGAGGCCGTGCGCGGCCCAGGCGACCTCCACCTGCTGCCGGGTCGGGTTGGCGGCGTCGTACCCGCGGAACATGAGCACTTCATCCGTGTACTCGTGGTTGGCCACGAGCAGCTGGCGGCGGTGCTCGCCCGGGAGGGGCAGCAGCGCGAGGAAGTCGTTGTTGTAGCCGAACTGGCCGGCCTGCGCCGCCGCCGTCTGGTTCTCCGGGTCGAAGGCGGGGGCGCCGCGCAGGATGGGCTCGCCCCAGCGGACGACGACGTTCTGCCGGTAGCCGTCCGGGACGGTGACGGCGTCGGCGGTGTTCGGCGGCACGGGCGTGAAGCGGAGGCCGCGGGCGCCGGTGGCCGGTTTCTTCTTCTCGGCGGCTTGCGCGGGCGCGGCGGCGGCGGGCAGCGCACCGGCCGCTCCCGCGGTGGCGGCGACGGTCACCACGGCCGCGGCGCGCATCATGCCGCGGCGGCTCAGGGCCCGGGCGATGACGTCACCGACGTACTCGTTGCCGCTGGTGTTGGGCACCTCGTGGAAACAGGCGTCACCACACCGGAAACGACAGGTCATGGCGGAACGTCCGCCGGGGTGGGACTGGGACGGCGTTCCGATCAACGGCAGCAGCTTGCGCACCTTTACTCTCCCCTTGCGTTCCCTTGGTGTGAGCGTGACGGTAGGGGGGCGGCTGTGCGCAGGCGCGGCGGAGGGGTGAACGGGTGGTGAATCCCCGGTGGCCACAGGGAAGTTGGGCCGGTTTACCGGGTGGGCGACGGGAGGGGGCCCGGGATGGCCGGGAGGCGGTGTTGACACACCCCGCTTCCCCTCACTCACCCCTGCCCAAGATCGCCACTTCGGGCCGCTAACCTTACGTGTCCGTCCTGGCCAGGGATTGACGGGCTTCAACTCACGCGAAGGGTTGCGCGCATGGGCATTCTCACTCGCCTTCGGAACGCATTCGGCCGCTCACGCAAGGAGCGCACCGCCGAGGCGGAGGGTGCGGAACAGGTCCCCTCGCAGGGACCGGCTTCTTCGCGAGAGGAGCGGCAGAACAGCGAACCGGCGCCCAAGACGGCCCCGACCGCGGTGATCCCCGAGCCCCGCCCGGCAACGGACGACTCGGAACACGAACTGGTCTCGGCGGCCTTCGACAACGTCTCGGTCCCGAAGCCGACCCGCTCCACGGAGACGGGGGCCGAGGAGCCGGAGCCGACGGCCGAAGCCGCGGCTGCAGAGGAGGCCGAGAAGACGTCGGCAGCGCCTGCGGTCGAGACACCGACCGAGCCCGAGGCGAAGCCGGTGGCTGAGGCCGAGGCCGAGCCGACCGCTGAGGCTGAGACCCCGGCGGAACCGGCGGCTGAGCCGGAGGCTGAGGAGAAGCCTTCGGCTGAGACCGA
>NZ_JBEXXK010000007.1:242449-242835 GCF_040630405.1 Streptomyces sp. NPDC005811 | reverse complement strand
CGAGGCGGAGCCGGTGGCCGAGGCCGAGCCGACCGCTGAAGCTGAGGTTGCGGCCGATGCGCCTGCCGAGGCGGAGGCCGAGTCGACCGCTGAGGCTGAGACCCCGGCGGAGCCGACGGCTCAGGCTGAGGCCGAGGAGAAGCCTTCGGCTGAGACCGAGGCGGAGCCGGTGGCCGAGGCCGAGCCGACCGCTGAAGCTGAGGTTGCGGCCGATGCGCCTGCCGAGGCGGAGGCCGAGTCGACCGCTGAGGCTCAGACCACGGCAGAGCCGACGGCTGAGGCGGAGACCGAGGAGAAGCCTTCGGCTGAGACCGAGGCGGAGCCGGTGGCTGAGGCGGAGACCGAGGAGAAGCCTTCGGCTGAGACCGAGGCGGAGCCGGTGGCTG
>NZ_JBEXXK010000007.1:0-242351 GCF_040630405.1 Streptomyces sp. NPDC005811 | reverse complement strand
TGAGGCGGAGACTGAAGCCGAGCCGGCCGCTGAGGCCGCGGCGGAGCCGGTGGCTGAGGCTGAGGTTGCGGCCGATGCGCCTGCCGAGGCGGAGGCGGAGGCCGAGACCACGGCAGAGCCGGTGGCTGAGGCTGAGACCGAGGAGAAGCCTTCGGCTGAGACCGAGGCGGAGCCGGTGGCTGAGGCGGAGACTGAAGCCGAGCCGGCCGCTGAGGCCGCGGCGGAGCCGGTGGCTGAGGCTGAGGTTGCGGCCGATGCGCCTGCCGAGGCGGAGGCCGAGGCGACCGCTGAGGCTGAGACCCCGGCGGAGCCGGTGGCTGAGGCTGAGGCCGAGGAGAAGCCTTCGGCTGAGACCGAGGCGGAGACTGAAGCCGAGCCGGTCACTGAGGCCGCGGCGGAGCCGACGGCTGAGGCCGGGTCGACCGCTGAGACTGAGGTTGCAGCCGGTGAGCCTGTTGAGGCGGAGCCGGTCGCCGAGGCGCCTGCTGAGACCACGGCGGAGCCGACGGCTCAGGCTGAGGCCGAGGAGGCGCCCCAGGCTGAGAAGGAGCTCGCCACCGAGGGTGAGTCCGAGGCTGCGGAGGAGTCCGCGGCTGAGGGCGACGCCCTGCCCGAGGCGAAGCCCGGGGCAGAGGAGCCGACGGCCGAGCAGGCCCCCGTGGAGGACACTGCCACCGAAGAGGCACCGGCGGCCGAAGCAACGACCGAAGCCCCCGCCGGGACGGACACCGAGCCCGAGGCCGCCGCCGAGGCCCAGCCCGAGGCGCCCGCCGAGGAGCCCCCGGCGGAAGCCGCAGTCGACGCTCCGGCCGAAGAGACCCTCCCGGCGGAGCCGGAGGCCCAGCCCGAGGCAGTCGCCGAGGCGGAGCCCGCGGCAGCCACCGTCGACACCGAGCCCGAGGCGCCCGCCGAGGAGCCCCAGGCGGAAGCCGCAGTCGACGCTCCGGCCGAAGAGACCCTCCCGGCGGAGCCGGAGGCCCAGCCCGAAACCGAGGCCGAGGCCGAGGCCGAGGCAACCATCGTCGACACCGAGCCCGAGGCAGTCGCCGACGCCGAGGCGGAGCCCGCGGCAGCCCCCGCCCCCGCCGGGACGGCCGCCGCCCCCCTCGAGCACGACGCCGCCGCTCTCGCGCTTGCGAAGGCCGGGCTCACCACTGCTCGGGCGAGCGTGTACCTCGTGCTCGACCGTTCCGCGAGCATGCGCCCGTACTACAAGGACGGCTCGGCCGCGGCGCTCGCCGATCAGACGCTCGCGCTCGCCGCCCACCTCACCCCCGAGGCCCCCTCGGTCCACGTCGTGTTCTTCTCCACCGAACTCGACGGCACCACCGACCTCACCCCCGCCTCCCCCGAGAACGCGATCGACGAGGCGCACGCGGGCCTCGGCCGCATGGGCCGTACCAGCTACCACGCCGCCGTGGCCGCCGTACTCGCCCACTACGACGAGAAGGCCGGCCCCGGCACCCCCGCCCTGGTCGTCTTCCAGACCGACGGCGCCCCGGACGCGAAGACCCCGGCCACCCAGTCCCTCACCGACGCCGCGAAGAGCCACCCCTCCGTGTTCTTCTCCTTCGTCGCCTTCGGTGATCACGACAACAAGGCCTTCGACTACCTCCGCAAGCTGAAGACCGACAACACGGCCTTCTTCCACGCGGGCCCGACCCCCCTGGAGCTCACCGACGCGGAGCTCTACGACGGCGTCCTCATCGACTGGCGCCCGTAGCAGCACGGCGAAAGCGCACCGCCTCCACCCATGCCGCCCGCTTCTCACCCCGTAAAACGGGAAGCGGGCGGCATACACATGTCGGATACGATTTCAAGGTTCGCATTAGCAGCAACAAACCGACCTGGGAGCAGCCCGCGATGGCTCGACACCTCATCACCAGCGCCCTTCCGTACATCAACGGAATCAAGCACCTGGGCAACATGGTGGGGTCCATGCTCCCGGCGGACGTGTACTCCCGGTACCTCCGCCAGCGCGGCCACGACGTCCTGTACATCTGCGCCACGGACGAGCACGGCACCCCCGCCGAGCTGGCCGCGAAGGAGCAGGGCATCCCGGTCGCCGAGTTCTGCGCCACGGCACACCACGCGCAGAAGGCGGTCTACGACGGCTTCGCGCTCGCGTTCGACTACTTCGGCCGCAGCTCCAGCCCGCAGAACGTCGAGATCACCCAGCACTTCGCCCGCCGCCTCAACGAGAACGGCTTCATCGAGGAGCGGGCGATCCGCCAGGTCTACAGCCCCGCCGACGGCCGTTTCCTCCCGGACCGCTATGTCGAGGGCACCTGCCCCCACTGCGGCTACGACAAGGCCCGCGGCGACCAGTGCGAGAACTGCACCCGGGTGCTCGACCCCACCGACCTGATCAACCCGCGCTCCGCGATCTCGGGCTCCACGGACCTGGAGGTCCGCGAGACCAAGCACCTCTTCCTGCTCCAGTCCAAGCTCCAGCACGAGGTCGAGGAGTGGGTGTCCCGCCACGAGGGCGACTGGCCGCAGCTGGCCTCCTCCATCGCCCGCAAGTGGCTGAACGAGGGCCTGCACGACCGCGCCATCACCCGTGACCTGGACTGGGGCGTCCCGGTCCCGGCCGACACCTGGCCGGAGCTGGCCGCCGAGGGCAAGGTCTTCTACGTCTGGTTCGACGCGCCGATCGAGTACATCGGCGCGACGAAGGAGTGGTCGGACCTCGACCCGGAGAACCGCGACTGGAAGTCCTGGTGGTACGAGGCGGACGCGAGCGTCCGCTACACCGAGTTCATGGCGAAGGACAACGTCCCCTTCCACACCGTGATGTTCCCGGCCACCGAGCTGGGCGTGCGCGAGCCGTGGAAGAAGGTCGACTACGTCAAGGCCTTCAACTGGCTGACGTACTACGGCGGGAAGTTCTCCACGAGCCAGAAGCGGGGCGTCTTCACCGACCAGGCCCTGGACATCCTCCCGGCCGACTACTGGCGCTACTTCCTGATCGCCAACGCGCCCGAGTCGGACGACTCGTCGTTCACCTGGGAGCACTTCACGGCCACGGTCAACAAGGACCTCGCCGACACCCTGGGCAACTTCGTCAACCGCGTCCTGTCCTTCTCCAAGAAGCGCTTCGGCGAGGAGGTCCCGGCGGGCAGCGCGCCCGGCGAGGCGGAGACCCGGCTGGGAGAGCAGATCGCCGAGCTGCTCGCCGAGTACGAGACCCAGCTGGAGGCCCTCCAGTTCCGCAAGGCGGCCGCCGCGCTGCGCGCCCTGTGGTCCGCGGGCAACTCCTACCTGGAGGAGAAGGCCCCCTGGCTGGAGATCAAGACCGACCAGGAGGGCGCGGCCCTCACCCTGCGCACGGCGATGAACCTCATCCACCTCTACGCGGTGGTGTCGGAGCCCTTCATCCCGACGACGGCGCGGACCATGCGCGAGGCCTTCGCCCTCACCGACGACACGGCCACCTGGGTCACCCCGGACGAGGCCCGCGCCCTCACCGCCGTCCCCGCCGGAACCCCCTTCACCGTCCCGCCGGTCCTCTTCGCCAAGCTCACGGACGACGACCTGGCGGCCTACAAGGAGCGCTTCGGCGGCCAGGAGGCCTAGCCAACCCTCCCAAACCCCTCCCAAGTCTCCTGCCCCGTGCGGGAGAAGCAAACCGCAGGGCATACCCCCGCACTCCCGGGCATACTTCAGCTGAACCAGGTATCAACGGGGGTACGGGGGCTGGGCAGTGGACTTCACATCCTGGGGGGACTGGCTGCGCGCATGCCTGGGTGCGGCCATCACGTTCCTCCTGATCATGCCCGGCTGGCGGCTGGTCGCGCGGGCGGCCGCCTTCGGTGATCCGCACCGGCACACGGGGCGCCGTATCGCCCTGGTACCACGCCGGGCGGTCCGGCGGCGCACGGAAGCCGTCCGCCTTCGGCTGCAGGGGGCGCGGGCGGTCCGCCGGTATTACGGTGTGGGCGCCACGACCCCGTTCGGCGAGCAGCTGGACCGTCTGGTGGAGGCGGACCGCTCGGCGCGCGTGCTGGTGGCGGGGCTCCGGGTGTGGTGCGTGGCCGTACCTCTGACGCTGCTGCTGTCCGGCGTTCTGCTCGCGGCGTGGATCATCGTCGGCGATTACGCGTTCGGCCCCTTCTACACCGTCTACGGCCCAACCCCCTACCTCGAACGGATCCTCGGCACCGACGGCTGGTACACCATGGACAGCGAGGACTGCGCCTCATGGTCCCTGCTGACCGGGTGCGAAACCGAAGCCGCGCCTTGGTGGCACGGCGCCGAGACGGGGCTGCTTTTCGGCATGGCCCTGGCGTGCGTCGGGTTCGCCTGGCTCCTGCGGCGGGCGGCGCTGCGGAGCTTCGCCGTCTGGGCGCGCCAGGAGCCGCCCCTGCTCACCTGCCTGGACGCGCTCACGGCCACCCGCGACGCCCTGCGCGTGTCACCCCCGCAAGCCACCGTTCTCGACGAGAAGGTGGCCGAACTGCGAGCCCTGCTTCTGGACTTCGCCCAGGAGGGCCTTCCCCTCGACGCGGACCGCCGTGCCGACCTGGAGGAACACTCCCGACAGGTCACCGACACGCTGAGTGAGGCCACGGGCCGGTTCCTGCGCGACGGGGCCGCCGCCCTGCCCGACCTGGTGGGGTTGCTCGCCACCCTTCAGGACCGGCTGCACGCCTCCCGTTGGCTCGCGCTGCTCGACCCGGCCCAGCTCGCTCCCGTGCCGCCGCCTCCCGGCCCGCCGCCCGCTGCCGCCCCGGCGGCGACCACTGCACCCGACACCGGCCGCTGGCAGCGCTACATGTGGGTGGCCACGGCGATGCCGACCGTTCCGGCCCTGCTGGCCCTCGGCTTCACCTGGGTGACGATCAGCCAGGCCAACGAGAACCTGGGCCTCACCAAGCGTGACCATGTGGCCACCACGTACAACGAGGCCGTCGACGGCCTGGGCGACGACTCGATCGATGTCAGGACCAGCAGCATCCTCGCCCTGCAGCGCATCATGCGCGAATCGCCGGGCGAACAGCCGGCGATCGTCAAGATACTGAGCGGCTACATAAAGAACCGCGCGAGGATGCCCGCCAAGGCGACGGCCGACCGGCTGCGCAAGCAGACCGGGACGCGCCCCGCGACCGATGTGCAGGCGGCCCTCGACGCCCTGCGCTCACGGCTGGAGGGCGGGGACGGGGAGTCGTACATCGACCTGCGCGACACCTTCCTGGTGGGCGCCGATCTCTCCAACGGCCAGTTCACCTCCGCGGACCTGCGTGGCGCCGACCTGAGCCATGCCTTTCTGACGGGCGGCCAGTTCAGCTACGTCCTCTTCAACGATGCCCGCATGGAGAGCGCCGAGCTGAGCGACGGCAATTTCTACGACTCCAACTTCACTGGCACGGATCTCACCAGGGCCTGGCTCGACGGAGCCGGTCTCGTCGACGCGGACCTCACCAGGGCCACGCTCGTCAACGCCATCGGCGCGTACGAGGGGGACATCGCGCATCTCGGCGGGGCGGACCTGACCGCCGCCGACCTGTCGAAGGCCGATCTGAGGGGGGCGGAGCTGGAGAACGCCGACCTCGGCACGGACGACGGCCAGGGCCTCCCGGCGGCGAACGTCACCGGCACGAACTTCGCCGGCGCCGATCTGGACGACGCCCGGCTGGACGGCGTGGACCGCGACAAAGCCATCTGGAAGGAACCCGCCATGGAGGACACGGCGTAGTACGGCCGCCGGGCCCGTACCCGGGTATGGAACGCGAGGGCCGGGGGCTCGTGGTTCCCGGCCCTCGCGCGTTCGGTGGGTTACCTCAGGACGCCCGCGCCCGTCGTCGTCGCCAGCGAGGTCGGGAGGTCCTTCGCGGAGGACTCCAGGCCCGCGGTGAGGGCCGGGGTCCAGTTGACCGTCGTCTTGAGGTCCTTGGAGGACGCGGCGTTGTAGGCGGCGACGAGGTCGGTCGCCGTGCCGTTGACGAGGTTGCCGGAGCCCAGGACCGCGCCGGTGCCGTCGCCGCTGAGCAGCTTGGCGACCTTCACGCTCGACGGGACCTTCCAGTAGTTGTTCTGGGCGACGACCTGGGCCTTGGCGCGGGAGTTGATGCTGTACT
Organism: Streptomyces sp. NPDC005811; assembly: GCF_040630405.1. Classification (NCBI taxonomy): domain Bacteria; kingdom Bacillati; phylum Actinomycetota; class Actinomycetes; order Kitasatosporales; family Streptomycetaceae; genus Streptomyces; species Streptomyces sp. NPDC005811. The sequence continues at coordinate 236,271 of NZ_JBEXXK010000007.1, read as the reverse complement.
GCACCGCGTAGCCGTTGAGCGGCGTGACGTCGTACAGGTTGTTGTAGATGTGCACCTGGCCGACTCGGGTCAGCGGGGCGCGCTGGACGATGCCCTTCCACACGTTGTGGTGGATGGAGACCCGCAGCTTGCCGCTCGGCTCGCTGTCGCTGCTGCCGATCAGCATGGTCTTGTCGTGGTTGGTGAACTGGTTGCGTGAGACGGTCACCAGGTCGGAGCTCTTGGTGATGTCGAGGGCGCCGTCGTGGATCTGGTACTCGCGGCCGTAGTACCTGGGGTTGACGCTGTCCAGGTGGGGCGCGTCGGTGAAGCTGTTGTGGTCGGCCCAGACGTGGGTGGCGCCGCGCAGGGTCACCGAGTCGTAGTTGGAGTTCCAGTTGCCGTCGTCGCCGTCGGTCGGGTCCCACTGCGGGAAGCAGTCCTCGGTGCCGGAGAAGGCCAGGTTGCGGACGATGACGTTGTCGACGTTCTGGATCTGGAGCATGCCGCCGGCGAGGCCGGCGTTGGTGCCCGGCACGCCCACGACCGTGGTGTTGGCGGGCACCTTGAAGACGATGTTCTTCGCCTGCTTGGTCTGGGCGGCCGCGCGGGCCTTCTCCTGCGTGCCGGAGGGGAGCTTGGAGCGGCCGTAGGCGGCGGGGTCGTAGGCCTTGAGGTAGGCCGAGAGGGAGTAGCCGGTGCCCGAGGCGTAGTCGGAGCAGGTCAGCTTCTTGCCCGAGTCGTCGGTGTTGGCGTCGATGGTGCCCTTGATCTTGACGATCCGCGGGGTGGTGTCGGACGCCGAGCCCAGCGCCTTCACGAGCTGGGCACGGGTGGAGACGGTGAAGGTGTGCGCGGCGTCGGCCTTGGTGCCACCGGTGGTGCCCGTGCCGGAGGAGGCCCAGCCGTCCTTCGCGGCGAGCGTCTGGTGGTACAGGTCCACGGTCCCGGCGTTCGCGCTCATCACGATCGCCCCGGCACCGACACCGGCCGCGACGAAGGCGGCGGAGACGACGAGGGTGCGACGGGTGCGGAGCGACCGGCGGTGGGAAGCAGCTGCCACGGGGGTTCCTTACGGGGAGGAGCGGGGTTACGCCCTGTCAGTGGTCGCCGGTTCGTGAAGAGTTGCCGCCCGTCGAAAGAATTCTCGGCACCGCCGTACACAGCTTGATCGAACTCCTTCACGAATCGCTCACCAGCCACCTAAGGTGCCCATCGGGGGGCGAACAGCCCCTACGGGGAGGGGAATTCACACACATGGGCAGATCAGCGCTGCCGCCGCGCCGTCGTGTCGCGGCCACCGCACTCGCCACTGTCTCGCTCGTCCTCACCGCCGGCGCGCTCCCGGCCACGCCGGCCGCGGCGGCGACCGTACTGCCGCCGTGGAGCGGCGCGGCGATCGTCGCCTCGGTGAAGGCGGACGTCGAGGACGTCGTCGTCACCGGGGACGGCACCGCCGTGTCGCTCTGGCGGGAGAACACCTCCGGCGACCTCTACGCGTCGGTGCGCCCCGCGGCCGGCGACACCTGGAACGGCAGGGTCCGGCTCGGCGACACCGTCAACGAGGGGGCGCGCCTCGCGGCCCTGCCCGACGGATCGGTGGTCGCGCTCTGGACCACCGGCTCGGAGATCGCCTCCGCGACCCTGGGCGCCGGGCAGACGTCCTGGTCGCAGCCCACGGTGATCGCCAACGACGAGACCACGGACTTCGAGTACCCCGACCTCGCCGTGGGGCCGGGCGGGGCGGTCGCCGCCGTGTGGCGCCAGCGGGTGTGGAGCTCCGGCCGGAGCGAGGTGTACGCCGCGACCGTGATCGGGGAGGCCACCTGGTCCGCTCCGGCGCGCGTCAGCGAGGCCGCGGGGTCGGTCTCGGCGCCGCAGATCGCGTACGACGCCCAGCGCGGGCTCGTCGTGTCGTACGGGAGGGCGTACGGCACGGTCTTCCAGGTGATGAGCAACGCCCTGCCGTTCGACACGTACACCTGGCCGGCCCCGGAGGCGGTCGGCTACACCCGGCGGCAGCCCACGCTGGGCTCCGGCGCGGACGGCTCGGTCCAGCTGGTGTGGGAGGACCTGGACGGCGCGTTCCAGACGGTACGGCGGTCCGGCGCGGCCTCCGCGTGGAGCGCGCCGCAGACCGCCGCGACCGCCGTCGGCGATCCCGCCGTGACTCCGGACCCGCTGGTGGGCCCCGACGGCGATGTCACCCTCGTCTGGTACGACCGGGCCTCGGGCGCGGACGACGTACGGACCACGACCTTCGACAGCGCCGCCGGCACCTGGTCGGCGTCCAGGACCCTGTCCTCCGGCGACGCCCAGTACTCCTCGGACACGGCGATCGCCCCCGACGGCTCGGTCCACGCGCTGTGGCCCGAGCTCGAAACCGGGCAGACCACGGCGACCAGCCTCTACGAGGCCACGCTCGTCGACGGGGAGTGGACGCCGGCCCGCCGGGTGGGCGGCGGCGACCCGGCGGTACGCGGTGAGATCGCGGCCGGCTCCGCCGGTGCCGCCACCGCCGTCTGGGGCAGGTCGACAAGCGTGGGGGCCTTCCCGTACGTGTACGCCTCCCGCACCGTCTGGCCCAAGGTCACGGTGACCGGCGCCACGGTCCCGGCCACCGTCGCCCTGAAGGGCACCACCTCCTCCAGTGCCGCGTGGAAGCCTGCTTGGACGACGGACTCCGCGGTCGCCTCCTGGACGCTCACCCTCACCGACACCGCGGGCCGGACCGTGCGCACCCTCACCGGCGGCGCCGCGACCGGCACCACCGCCCTCGCCCCCGTCTGGAACGGCCGGACCGGCACCGGCGCGGTGGCCGTCAACGGCAGGCTCGGCTGGACGCTGAAGGCCGTCCAGTGGGGCTCCGGCACCGCTTCCACCCTCGCCACCGGCACGGTGACGGTGACCGGCGGCAGCCCGGCCTTCCGTGACTTCGGCGGTCACGACGGCACCCCCGACGGCCTCGGCGATCTGCTGACCCTCACCTCCTCGGGCCGGCTCCAGTGGGCCCTCGGCTCCCGCACCGGCTCTCCGGAGAGCGGTGCGGCCGCCTCGGGCTGGTCCACGAGCATCAAGGCCGTGCCGTTCGGCGACCTGAGCGGCGACCGCTGCAACGACGTCCTCGTCCGCGTCGGCGACGCCCTGCGCGCCTACCGTCCGGCCTGCGGGACCGCGCCGAAGCCGACGACGGCGTACAGGACGGTCTCCTCGACCGGCTGGAAGCAGTACGACGTCCTCACCTCCCCCGGTGACGTCACCAAGGACGGCCGCCCCGACCTGATCGCCCGCAACGCCTCCACCGGCGCGGTGTACCTGTACAAGGGCACGAGCAGCGGGACCCTGTCGGCGCGGGTGAAGCTGTACGCCGACTGGAAGACGTACAAGAAGGTCGTCGGTGCCGGGGACCTCAACGGGGACGGCATCGGGGATCTGATCGCCCAGGACAAGGCGAACAACCTCTACCGCTCCTACGGCAAGGGCAACGGCACCTTCTCCGCCCGGGTGAAGCTCTTCTCCGGCTGGGGGGCGTCGTACGACGCGGTCGTCGGCGTCGGCGACCTCAACGGGGACGGGAAGGCCGATCTGCTCGCGCGGGACACCGCGGGCACCCTCTACCGGCAGTACGGCGACGGCAAGGGGTCGTACGGCGGCCGCGTGCGGATCGGAGGGTACGGCGGCTACAAGGGGCTGTTCTGACGGACCGGCGGGGGCCGTCGCTCAGCCGCGGCCCCCGCCCGGCCCCCCGCCCCCGCCGAACCCGCCGCCCTCGGGCGCGTCACCGGCCGTGACCGAGGCGATCTCCTCGGCCGAGCCGAGGGTGCCCGCCCGGCTGTAGAGGCCGCCCGTGCCGTCGGTGGCGGAGGTGGAGCCGCCCGCGTAGATCCGGTAGGTCTTCCCGGACGTGATCGCTGACGACGAGTAGACGACGTTCTGGATCTGCTTGGCGGTGACGTACGTGGCGACGATCGCGCCGTCGGCGTCCACGACGTGCAGGGTCGTGCCCGCCGCGACGGAGGAGTCGAGGGTGGCCGACAGCCAGCCCTGGCCGGAGTCCTCGTCGGGGGCGACGGCCATGCCCGCGCTGCCCGCCGCGAGGAGCGTGCCGCCGCTGACGGTGAAGGTGCCGTTGACGTCGAGGGCGCCGTTGCCGCCCTGCTGGGGGCCGTTGACGACGATCGTGCCGCCGGTGATCTCGGCCGTGCCGTTGGAGTCGAGTCCGTCGCCCTCGGAGTCGACGACGAGGGTGCCGCCGGAGACGGTCACCTTGTAGTCGCCGACCGACTCCCCGCCGCCGGGCCCGCCGCCCCGGCCTCCTTCGGCACTTCCGTCGCTGCCGCTGGCGTTGATGCCGTCGTCGCTCGCCACGATCGACACCGAGCCGCCCGCCACCACGATGTCCTTGCCCTCCAGGCCCTCCTGCGCCCTGGTGACCTTCACCGTGCCGTCGTCGATGACGAGGTCGCCCTCCGCGTGCACCCCGTCGTCCCCGCTCGCGGCGGTCACGGTGGCCCCGGCGAAGTGGACCGCGCCGTCGCTGTGCACCGCGTCGTCGGCGGAGTCGACCGCGAGCGTGCCGCCCTCCAGGACGCCGATGACCCCGGCCTTCAGCCCCTTCGCCGAGGTGTCGTCGGCGGGCTGCGCACCGCTCCCGCCGCCGCTGCCGACGGTCAGCCGGCCGCCGGTGACGACGAGGTCGGTGGCCGCGAAGACGCCGTCGCCCTGCGCGGTGACGTCGATCGCACCGCCCGCCAGGGACACGTACCCGGAGTCCTCGTCCTCCTCGTCGTCCGAGGTCAGGCCGTCGCCGCCGGCCTCGACGGTGAGGTCGCCGTCCTCGACGACCAGGTAGTCCTTGCCGCGCACCCCGTCGTCGGCGGCGGTGACCCGGATCGTCCCGGAGGCGAGGACCAGGCCGTCCTTGCTCACGATCCCGTCGTTGCCGTTCCCCTTCACCGTCAGCGTGCCCCCGCCGCCGACGGTCAGGTCACCGGCGCTGAACAGGGCCGCGTCCGCCTCCGCGCCCTCGGCGTAGGACGCCGCGTCGGAGAGGGTGTTCGTGCTGCCGTCGGCGAGGACGACGACCAGGGCGTCCGCCTCGGTGGCCGCGAGGGCTGCCCCGGTGGAGCTGGAGATCCTCGCCCCGTCGAGCACGAGCCGTACGGTCGCGTCGGGCGCGTCCACGACGATCCGCCCGTCGGTGAGGGTGCCGGCGATCCGGTAGGTGCCGGCGGAGGTGATGGTCACCGTCGACCCGCTCGCCGTCGCCCCCTCGCCCGTCACGGTGGCGGAGTCCCCGTCGAGCGCGATGTCCACGGCACCGGAGGTGTCCTCGGAGAGGTCGGCGTCATGGGCCTTCTTGTCGGCGGCGAGAACCGTGGCGGCGCTCTGGGCACCCTCCACGGCACCGCCGGCGGAGGCCGACTCCGTGCCGCCGGCCGTCTCCTCGGTGCTCGCCGAGGAGCAGCCGGTCAGGGCGGCCGCGGCCAGGGCGACGCAGGCGAGGGCGGCGGCCAGCCTGCGCCGTACCGGGGTGGCGATGCTCATGCGGGGCTCCCGTCGAGTGCGGTGGGAAAGTGCCGGCGCAGGACCGGCAGCCAGCGGTGGGCGGGGAGTTCGGGGCGCAGGGCGGCGAGACCGGTGCCGTACTTGGAGACCGTGCAGGGCCGGTGGCCGAGCGACCACAGCAGCCGGTCGGCGCCGGAGCCGGCCCGTCCGGCCTTGGTCTCGACGACGGCCCGGTCCCCGGCGGCCAGCGCCCGCGATCCGTCGGGCAGCGCCCAGACGAGCCCGGTGTCGACCGTCATCCGGCTTCCGTCGCCGGGCAGCAGCAGGGTCGTGCGGCGGTACGTCGTGGTCAGCGCGGGACCAAAGCGCAGGGCGCGCGGGTCGATCCGGGCGCCGGTGAGGACGGCGTCGACGAAGGCGCGGCCGGCCGGGTCGAGCACGCGGTCGTCACCGTCGTACGGGATCCGCTGTTTGACGGTGGTGCCGCGCGGGCCCCGCGTCTTGACCTCCAGGAAGTCCAGGCCCGAGTCGAGATAGCTGCGGACGCGGAGCTTGAAGCGGCGCCGGCGGGACCGGGCGGCGCCCAGGTAGGCGTCCAGGCGCGGGGTGTCGTGGTAGAGCGAGCGGTAGCCGAAGTCCCGTCCGCCGTCGACCTCCAGGACCCGGACGTCCGTGCCGAGGCCACCGAGACCGCCGAGCAGGACGGGCAGATCGGCGGCCGGCAGGACGTACTTGCGGTCCACCCTGGTCAACAGCTCGGCGCGGGCCACGAGTTCGTCGAGGCCGACCGGGCGCAGGGTGCCCACGGCCGCGCCGAGCGAGTCGAGGGCCCTCATGCGGGGACCCGGCCGCGGGGCGCCCGCACCTCGGCGTCGACGACGTACCGGACCTCGACCTGGGTGGTGTCGTTGACGAGGTCGACCCCCTTGACCGACAGGTTCACCACCCGTCCGCCGAGCAGCACCTCCAGCTGGGCGCGCAGGGCGGCCTCGTCGGTGTACGCGGAGTCCAGCCGCAGACTGCGGGTGCGGTGGCGGGCGAACAGGCGGGGGTGGTCGGCGACGTAGAGCGTGCCGACGAGCAGCGCCGTCAGCGCGACCGGCAGGCCGGACGTCTCCTCGGGGATGCCGTTGAGCAGACCGATCGCGAGGGCCGCGAAGTAGTAGGCGATCTCGTGCTGGGCGATCTCGTACGACCGCAGCCGGATGATCGACAGCACCCCGAACAGGCCCATCCCGAGGCCGATCCCGACGGCGGCCTGACTGAGGGTCATCGCCACGGCGAGCACCCCGACGTTGATCCCGAGGAACGCGGTGACCAGGTCCCGCCGGTGATGGCGCGGGAAGTACACGGCGAAGGCCAGAACGGCGATCGCGGCCAGATCCGTGGCGACGAGGAGCGCTTGGGTGCCCATGCCCCGACGATCGGTCAGCCGGCTGTGAGCCTTCTTGGCGCTTCCTTAAGCCACTTTGAGAAAAGGCGGGGAAAGATAGGGGAACCTGCCGACAAAGCAAGGGAAAAGCCCTGCTAAAGTCCGCTCACTTGGGCGGGGGCAGGGGGCCCTCGTGGGGAGGACCAGCACGTGGGCAAGCACGCCCGGAGAACGGGGGGCGTGACCGCCGCCGTCTCCGCACTCGCGGTCGCGGTCGCGACCGTCGTCACCGCCGTCGGCGGCGGCACCGCCGGGGCGACGGGGTCCGGTGGCACCACCGGGATCACCCTGACCGACCCGGCTTCCGCCGCACCGCGCACCGAGCGGCCGCTGGTCGTCGGGGAGTCGGGCTATCTGCACCGGCAGAGCGGGGTCGCCGGACTGCTGTGGACGGACTTCACCACCGGTGCCACGGTCACCGTGTCGACCGGGGACGGCGTGTACGCGCCCGCCTCGCCCTGCGCCGACATCACCAGCACCTGCCGCACGGCCTGGTACGGCTCCGACGGCGACCTCGTCGCCCTGCCGACGGCCCTGTCCTCGAAGTCGGTCACCCTGTGGGACCCGGCGACGCGGACGACGTCGACCGTGTCCTCGTCGTACTCCTACCGGGCGCTGGCGGGCGGGACGGTGGTGACGGGCGGGAGCCTGATCGACTTCCCCGGAGGGGAGCGGCGCGAGCGCGTGCTGACCGGCGACGGCGCGACGACCCTCGCGGACAACACGGTGGCCGCCGCCGACTCCCGGGGCGTCCTGGTGAAGGGGAGCACCTCGCTCTCCTACGTCGACATCGCGACGGCCGTCTCGACACCGGCCTTCTCGGATCTGCCCTACGGCGTGCACGCCGTGCTGGGCGAGGACCGGTTCGGCTGGTACAACCCGGACACGGGCGGCCTGCACCTGAAGTCCCGCAGCGATCCGGCCGGTGAGGAGCAGGTGTACTCCCTGCCCTACCTCGGCGATCTCCGGGGCGCACCCCTCCTGGTCGGGGACCGTCTGCTGCTGTCCGCCGCGGCGAAGGAGGGCCTGACGGCCGTGTCCCTCGCCGACGGCACCTCGCAGACGCTGCTGGCGTCCTCCGGCGCCTACGCGCTGCCCGCACCTGGCGGCGACGCGCTGGTCAGCGGGGGCACCGGCGCGGACGACTGGTGGCTCCAGCGCATCGCGGCGGGCGAGGACGGCACGCCCGCGCCGACGAAGGTGGCACGGGTCCCCGCCGTGGAGAACACCAAGAAGGGGATCGCCCTCAGCCGGGGCAGCCTGCGGGTGGTGGAGAGCGACAACGACAGCTCCGTCCGCACCCTCACCACCGACGGCGGCGCCCTCTTGGAGTCCTCCGCCGCCACCGACAGCTCCGCGGTCAACGCCGTCTGCCCGTACACCGGCGTCTCCTGCGCCCCGCTCTGGGGCAACTCGGGCCACGAGCCGAACGACGTCTACCTCACCACGTACACCGGTGAGACCGACCAGAAGCTCGACCGGATCAAGGTCACGGGCTCCTACAACGCGATCGAGTTCGGCACCTCCGCCGGCCGGATCGTCGACGTCTCCGACGACTACGTCGTCTACCAGTCGGGCGGCGCCTCGCCCACGCAGTACGTGTGGGAGATCGGTCAGGGCCAGAAGCTGAAGCGCACCGGCCGGGCCGCCGCCCTGAACGGCTCCACCCTCTGGAGCGCCGGCACCACCGTCGGCCAGGTCACCTCGTACAGCCTCACCGAGGACAAGACCCTCACCACGGTCACGATCCCCGGCGCCGGCTGTGTCCCGACCGAGCTCCAGGCGACGGGCCGCTGGCTGTACTGGGCGTGCGGCACGGCGTCGGCGGGCGTCTACGACACCACGGCGGGCACGTCGGTCGCGGTCACCCCGGGCGATGTCCTGCTGGGCGACGGCTTCACCGTCCGCCACGACCACGCCGCCGACGAACTGGTCCTCACCGAGGCGGCCACCGGCACCACCCGCACCCTGGCCTCCGGCGTCCCCGACACCGGCCAGGACAGCGACCGCCGCTGGCGCTGGACCGTGGACGAGTACACGGGCCTGGTCGCCTGGTTCGACGGCTACGAGCGCACACAGGTCGTCACGACCGGCATCACGCCGTCCGCGCCGACCCTGGTCTCGACGGAGATCTACGGATTCGCGGCCATGGGCTCCACGGGCTACTGGAGTGCCACCTGGCGCCTGTCCCGCCCGGTCACCTCCTGGTCCCTGACGTTCACCTCGGTGCAGAGCGGCCCCACGGGCAGGGCCACCCGCACGATCACCGGCGGCGCGGCCACCGCGTACGCCTACGCCGACTGGAACGGGCTGACGTCGGCCGGCGTCCGCTTCCCCAACGGCTACACCCGGTGGACCCTGCGGACGACCGGCCTCGGCGGAACCTCCCTCACGACGACGGGCAGCGGCAGCCAGTTCATCAGCGAGGGCTCCGCGGTCCGCCACGACTACGGCAGCATGGACGGCACCGACGGCATCGGCGACCTGCTCACCCTCAACACCTCGGGCACCCTCACCGTCCACCAGGGCACCGGCGGCGGGAAGTTCTCCGAGAAGCTCAACGGCAGCGGCTGGCCCAGGACCGTCACGGCCGTCCCCGTCGGCGACCTCAGCGGCGACCGCTGCAACGACGTCCTGGTCCGGCTGAGCAGCGGCGCCCTGCGCCTCTACAAGCCGGGCTGCAACCGCGCCGTCAAACCCGCCACGGCGTACACCACCCTCGCCACCGGCGGCTGGAACCAGTACGACGTCCTCACCTCGCCCGGTGACGTCACCGGCGACGGCCGCCCCGACCTGGTCGCCCGTGCCTCCGCCACCGGCACGGTGTACCTGTTCAAGGGCACGAGCACCGGCAAGCTGTCCTCGCGGGTGAAGCTGTACGACAACCTCAGGACGTACAAGCGGATCGCGGGCGCCGGGGACCTCGACGGCGACGGCATCGGGGATCTGATCGCCCAGGACAAGGCGAACAACCTCTACCGGTACTCCGGTACCGGGAAGGGCACCTTCTCCGCCCGGGTGAAGCTGTTCGCGAACTGGGGCGCCGCCTACAACGCCGTCGTCGGCGTCGGCGACCTCAACGGTGACGGCCGCCCCGACCTCGTCGCCCGCGACACCGCCGGGAAGCTGTACCGGCAGTACGGCGACGGCAAGGGCTCGTTCGGGGCACGGACGCTGATCGGCTCGGGCTGGGGCGGGTACCGGACGCTGTCCTGACGCCTTGCGGCGCCCTGAGGTGACAGGGCGTCACCCGGCCGGGTAGTCCGCGCAGGACAACCCGGCCGGGCCGTGCTCCGCTGGACGTGTGCAGCTGCTCCCCGTGCCCGTCCGCCGGCTCGCCGCCTGGTGTGCGGTGATCCTGCTCGTCGCGGGCGTGGCGTACGTCGGGATCCGGCTGTGCGCGACGTTCCGTACGGCCGTCACGCCCGTGCTGCTCGCCCTGCTCGGGACCGCGCTGCTGCGGCCCCTGTACAAGCGGCTGGTGAAGGCGCGGATGCCGCGGTCGATGGCGGCGGCGCTGACCTGCGTGGCCGTCGTCGCGGTCGTCGGCGGCGCCGTGTACGTGGTGGTCGCCGCGCTGATCGACACCGGGGACCAGATCGTCGCCTCGCTGAAGGACGCGGCGAGGAGCGTCGCCGAGCACTTCGGGGCGGCCGGGACCTCGCTGGACGACCTCGCGTCCAACGCCGGGGACCTGCTGACGAAGTTCGGCGGGACCGCCGCCTCCAATGTGATCAGCGGGGTCAGCGTGGTCGGCGAGACGATCGCCATGGCCGTACTCGCCCTGCTGCTGGTGTTCTTCTTCCTGCGGGACTCCGACCGCGCCGCCGACGCCCTGCGCTCGGTGGCGCCGGGCGGCACGGGGGACACCCTGGAGGCGATGAGCCGACGGGCCTTCGCGGCGGTCGAGGGCTTCATGCGGGGGACCACAATCATCGCCCTCATCGACGCCCTGTGCATCACCGTCGGGCTGCTCGTCCTCGACGTCCCGGGCGCACCGGGCCTGGGCGCCCTCGTCTTCGTCGGCGCCTACATCCCCTACCTGGGCGCCTTCCTCTCGGGCGCGGTCGCCGTCCTCGTCGCCCTCGCCGACCGGGGGCTGGTCATCGCGCTGTGGGCGCTGGGCGTCGTCCTCGCCGTACAGGTCCTGGAGGGCCATGTCCTCCAGCCCGCGATCCAGAGCCGCACGGTCCAGATGCATCCCGCCGCCGTCATGCTCGCCATCACCGCGGGCGCCTCGGTGGCCGGCGTCCTCGGCATGCTCCTCGCGGTCCCCCTGACGGCGGCGGGCTTCGGGGTGCTCAGCGAACTGCGGACGCGTTACGGCGCTCCGGGGCCGTCGGAGCCGCCCGCGCCGTCGGCCTCGTAGAGCTCGAACCAGATCGTCTTGCCCTCGCCGCGCGGGGCCACCCCCCAGGTGTCCGCGAGGAGCTCGATGAGGACCAGGCCGCGGCCGGAGGAGGCGAGTTCGCCGGGGCGGCGGCGGTGGGGGAGGTCGTCGCTGGTGTCGGTGACCTCGATGCGGATGCGGCGCTCGCCGGAGGTCCCGGTGACCTCGGCGACCACGAGCGCGTCGGCGTCCGTGTGGACGAGCACGTTGGTGAGGCTCTCCGACAGCAGGAGCACGGCGGAGTCGACCTGGTCGCTGCTCGGCCAGTCGTGGAGCAGCTCGCGCAGCTGCTGGCGGCCCACCGCGACCCGCTCGGGTTCGGCCTGGGCGACGGTCAGCATGGTGCGGCGGACCGGGGTGCGGACGGGTGCGGCGGCGGCCGGGCCGCAGCCCGCCGCGCCGTGGCGGCACAGGAGCAGAAGGGCGATGTCGTCGCCGCGGCGGTCGGCGAGCGGGCCGGGGGTGTGGTGGGAGGGCGGGCCGTGCACGGCCTGGACGAGCGCGTCGGCCAGTTCCTCCAGGTCGCCCTCGTGGCCCTCCAGGATCGCGCGGACGCGGCTCCAGCCGGTGTCGAGGTCGTGACCGCCCGTCTCCAGCAGTCCGTCGGTGCACAGCATCAGCGCCTCACCGGGCTCCAGGGCGAGCCGGGTGGTGGGGTAGTCGGCTGCGGGGTCGATGCCGAGGGGGAGGCCGCCGGCGGTGGCGCGGACCATGACCGTGCCGTCGGCCATCCGCACGGCCGGGTCGAGATGCCCGGCCCGGGCCGTCTCCAGCACCCCGGTCACCGGGTCGACCTCGATGTAGAGGCAGGTCGCGAACCGCAGGTCGGTGTCGTCGCCGGCCTGGTTGATGCCGTGCAGGAAGCCGGAGGCCCGGGAGAGCACGGCGTCGGGGCGGTGGCCCTCGGCGGCATAGGCGCGCAGGGCGATCCGCAGCTGGCCCATGAGCCCGGCGGCGCGTACGTCATGGCCCTGGACGTCCCCGATGACCAGCGCGAACCGGCCTCCCCCAGGCAGCGGGATCATGTCGTACCAGTCGCCGCCGACCTGGAGCCCGCCGCCGGTCGGTATGTAGCGGGCGGCCAGGGTCATGCCGGGTATCTCGGGGCCGAGCGTGGGCAGCATCGAGCGCTGGAGGCCGTCGGTCAGCTCCCGCTGGGTCTCGGCGGCGCCCGCGCGGGTGAGGGCCTGGGCGAGCATCCGGGCGACGGTGGTGAGGACGGACCGTTCGTCGGGGGTGAAGGCCACCGGGTGGGTGAAGGCGGCCATCCAGGCGCCCATCGTCCGCCCGGCCACCGTCAAGGGCACGAACGCCCAGGACTCCCGGCCGAAGTGCGCGGCCATCGGCCAGGTGAGGGGGTAGCGCTCCTTGTACTGCCCGGGCGAGGAGAGGTACACGGCCCGGCCGGTGCGGACGACCTCGGCGGCCGGGTAGTCCGTCTCCACGGGCATATGGGTGAAGGGTTCCTCGTCGCCGGGCTGCTGTCCGTGGTGGCCGATGATCGTCAGCCGGTCCCCGTCGACCCCGAAGACGGCGAGCCCGTCCGGCGAGAACCCCGGCATCGCCAGGCCCGCCGCCACCCGCAGCACCTCCTCCGTGGACCGCGCCTCCGCCAGCGCCCGGCCGGCGTCCAGCAGGAACGCCTCCCGTGAGCGCCGCCAGTCACCGGTGACGGCGGTGCGCCCGGCGGGGGTGCCGGGGCGGGGCTCGGTGACCTCCTGGAGGGTGCCGATCAGCTCGTACGCCCGCTTCTCGGGGTCGAAGGACGGCTTGGAACGGCTGCGGACCACCCGGATGATCCGCCCCTGCTCGTCCATGATCCGGATCCGCACCTCGGCGAGGGTGCCCTCGGCGACGGCGAGCTGGATCACTCCGGTGATCTCGTTCCAGTCGACGGGGTGCAGCCGGGCCCGGGTCTGGGCCTCGCTGAGGACCGTCCCCTCGGCGGGCAGCCCGAGCAGCCGGGCGGCCTCGGCGTCGACCGTGACCTGCCCGGTGGCCGTGCTCCAGTGCCACAGGCCGGTCGCGAGGGAGGCGAGGACCTCTCCCACGGCGGGCAGGGACTCGCCAGCGCGCATTGCCCCACTCTAAGAAGACGGCGGCGAAAGGTGCCACTGATGAGCGGGTCGCTCCCCGTCGCCGGCGCCGGGGCTGATCGTCCCCGGCGCTATTGAGGGGAGGCGATCCCGGGCTGCCCGGTACCCTGGGGTTTGTTTCACGTGAAACGTGCCCCCTATCCACGAAGGCTGGATGAACGACGATGCATCGGTACAGGTCCCACACCTGCGGCGAGCTCCGCTCCTCTGACGTCGGCACCGACGTCCGGCTGAGTGGCTGGCTGCACAATCGGCGCGACCTGGGCGGCATCCTCTTCATCGATCTGCGCGACCACTACGGCATCACGCAGCTGGTGGCGCGGCCGGGCACGCCCGCGTACGAGGCCCTGGACAAGGTCACCAAGGAGTCGACGGTCCGCGTCGACGGCAAGGTCGTCTCGCGCGGCACCGAGAACGTGAACCCGGACCTGCCCACGGGCGAGATCGAGGTCGAGGTCGGCGAGGTCGAGCTGCTCGGCGCCGCCCAGCCGCTGCCCTTCACGATCAACGCCGAGGACGGGGTCAACGAGGAGCGGCGTCTGGAGTACCGCTTCCTGGACCTGCGCCGCGAGCGCATGCACCGCAACATCATGCTGCGTACGGCGGTCATCTCGGCGATCCGGCACAAGATGACGGCGCTGGGCTTCAACGAGATGGCGACCCCGATCCTGTCGGCGACCTCCCCCGAGGGCGCCCGTGACTTCGTGGTCCCCTCCCGGCTGAACCCGGGCAGGTTCTACGCGCTCCCGCAGGCGCCGCAGCAGTTCAAGCAGCTGCTGATGATCTCCGGCTTCGACCGCTACTTCCAGATCGCGCCCTGCTTCCGTGACGAGGACGCGCGCGCGGACCGTTCGCCGGGCGAGTTCTACCAGCTCGACGTCGAGATGAGCTTCGTCGAGCAGGAGGACGTCTTCCAGCCGATCGAGCGGCTGATGACCGAGCTGTTCGAGGAGTTCGGCGGCGGCCGCCACGTCACGTCCCCCTTCCCCCGCATCCCGTTCCGCGAGGCGATGCTGAAGTACGGCTCCGACAAGCCGGACCTGCGGGCCCAGCTGGAGCTGGTGGACATCACCGATGTCTTCGAGGGCTCGGAGTTCAAGGCCTTCGCGGGCAAGCACGTGCGCGCCCTGCCGGTGCCGGACGTCTCCGCCCAGCCCCGGAAGTTCTTCGACCAGCTCGGCGACTTCGCCGTCACGCTGGGCGCGAAGGGTCTGGCGTGGGTGCGGGTGGCCGAGGACGGCACGCTGTCCGGCCCGATCGCCAAGTTCCTCACCGAGGAGAACGTCGCCGAGCTGACCAAGCGGCTGTCCCTGGCCGCCGGGCACGCGATCTTCTTCGGCGCGGGCGAGTTCGACGAGGTCTCGAAGATCATGGGCGCGGTGCGCGTCGAGGCCGCCAAGCGGGCCGGCCACTTCGAGGAGGGCGTCTTCCGCTTCTGCTGGATCGTCGACTTCCCGATGTACGAGAAGGACGAGGAGACCGGCGCGATCGACTTCTCGCACAACCCGTTCTCCATGCCGCAGGGCGGTCTGGAGGCCCTGGAGACCCAGGACCCGCTGGACATCCTGGGCTGGCAGTACGACATCGTCTGCAACGGCGTCGAGCTGTCCTCCGGCGCGATCCGGAACCACGAGCCGGAGATCATGCTGAAGGCGTTCGAGATCGCCGGCTACGGCCGGGAGACGGTCGAGGAGAAGTTCGCGGGCATGCTGCGCGCGTTCCGCTTCGGCGCCCCGCCGCACGGCGGCATCGCGCCCGGCGTGGACCGTATCGTCATGCTCCTCGCGGACGAGCCGAACATCCGCGAGACGATCGCGTTCCCGCTCAACGGCAACGCCCAGGACCTGATGATGGGCGCGCCGACGGAGCTGGAGGAGGCCCGGCTGAGGGAGCTGCACCTGACGGTGCGCAAGCCGCAGCCGAAGTAGGTCACGAGGCAGGTCACAGGAAAGAGGCGGGAAACCACGGTCGGTTTCCCGCCTCTTTTCACGTTTCGGTGGCCGAAGACCTCAGGTTTCTCAGGAACGCACAGTCATCACCCATGGTCAGGACAGGCTTCTTACCTACCGTCCGGGGCATGACGGGAAACACCGAAGAGAACCTGCCCGAGAACGAGACCAAGCCCGAAGGTCCCGCGCACAAGCGGAACATGACGCGCCGTAAGGTCGTCGTCGCGGGCGGCGCGGCCGTGGTCGGCGTCGGCGCGGCGGGCGCGCTCGCGATGACCGCCTCCGCCGACGAGGCCTCGGACGCGACGGACACCGCCTCCGCGTCGAGCACCGCGGAGGTCTGTTACAAGCTCACCTCGGAGACCACCGAGGGGCCGTACTACATCGACGCGGACAAGCTCCGCCAGGACATCACTGAGGACAAGGAGGGCATCCCGCTGACCCTCAAGCTCAAGGTGATCGACTCCGAGACCTGCAAGCCGGTGGCCAACGCGGCCGTGGACGTCTGGCACTGCGACGCGCTCGGCCTCTACTCGGGCTACGAGTCCTTCTCCCAGGGCGGCGGTACGGCCCCCACGGACGCGCCCACCGGCGAGCCGCCGTCCGGTGAGCCCACCGGCGAGCCCCCGTCCGGCGGCACCGGCGGCGGTGGCGGCCACGAGGAGCCCACCAGCGACACCCGCTATCTGCGCGGCACCTGGAAGACCGACAAGAAGGGCTGTGTCACCTTCACGACGATCTTCCCCGGCTGGTACCAGGGCCGCTGTGTCCACATCCACACCAAGGTGCACGTGGACGGCGAGTGGACCGACGCCGGTTACGAGGGCGGGCACGCCTGCCACACCGGTCAGTTCTTCTTCGAGGAGGAGGCCGTGCTCCTCACGGAGGAGGTCGACCCGTACTCGACGAGCACCACGACCCGCACCCTGCTCACCGAGGACACCATCTACGACCAGAGCGGCACCACGGGCGGTCTGCTCAAGCTGAAGTACAACAAGAACAACATCGCCAAGGGCGTGACCGCGTCCATCACGATGGGCGTCGCCCCCGACGAGACCAACGACGGCACCAGCTGATCACGGACCGTCCGTAGGTCGATTTCCGGCCCCCTTTCGCGCGCACTGCGAAAGGGGGCCGTTTTCTCAGCTCTCTGACAGCCTTCACATCTAGCTTCCATGCTCATGACAGCTGAGCACCAGGAACCCCAACTGACGCATGAGACAAGTGATCTGACGCGCCGTCGGGTCGTCGCGGTGGGCGCGGGCGCGCTCGCCGTGGCGGGACTCGGCGGTGGCGCCCTCGCGGTGGACGCGGCGGCCGGAGAGAGAACCCCCGATCCGAAGGGCGGACCGGGCGGCCTCCCGGAGGACTGCTACGTCCTCACCTCGGAGACGGTCGAGGGCCCCTACTACATCGACGCGGACAAGATCCGCCGGGACGTCACGGAGGACCGCGAGGGCATCCCCCTCCTCCTCAGCCTCAAGGTCATCGACTCCGAGACCTGCCGGCCCATCCGGAACGCGGCCGTCGACATCTGGCACTGCGACGCGGTGGGCGTCTACTCGGGCTACGAGGACATGGGCAACGGCGGCGGAGGCGGAGGCGGCCCGGCCCCGACGGGCGAGCCCCCCACCGACGCGCCCACCGACATCCCGACCGGCGCGCCCCCGTCCGGCAACCCGGGCGGCCACCAGGAACCGACCGACGACACCCGCTACCTCCGCGGCACCTGGCGCACGGACCGCCACGGCCATGTCTCCTTCAAGACGGTCTTCCCCGGCTGGTACCGGGGCCGCTGCGTCCACATCCACACCAAGGTGCACGTGGACGGCGAGTGGACCGACGCCGGCTACGAGGGCGGCCACACCTGCCACACCGGCCAGTTCTTCTTCGACGAGGAGTCGGTGGTGGCCACGGAGACCGTGGAGCCGTACGCCTCGAACGAGGCGGAGCGCACCCTGCTGACCGAGGACACGATCTACGACCAGAGCGGCGCGACGGGCGGCCTGCTCAGGCTCCGCTACGACAAGCGGAACATCTCCAGGGGCGTACGCGCGACGCTGACCGTGGGCGTCGACCCCGCCACGACGAACGACGGCCAGGGCACCCCACCCCAGCCGAGCGCCTCGGCGTCCCCGTCGGCGACCTGACGCACTGTCCGTCCGGCCTGCCCCTTCCCTTGTTCCGCCCCTCTTGTCCACCCCCTTGGAAACCTCACCGGTGTCACACAGGAATCCCGGGGGGTGATCACAGCGCGCTGGCTTCTCATGGAGGAGAAGGGAGCCGACGAGGGTCGGCGGACAAGGGAGGAACGGGCCATGGTTTTCGCGACAGTGCTCTCGGTGCTGCTGATCGTCGGCGCGGTGGCAGGCGTCCTGGCCCAACGCCGCTCCCACCGCCACCGTCCCCCGTCCGACCTGGACGCGGAGGCGGAGGCCAACCACGCGCTGGTGCGCCTGACGGGCGGCCTGGTCCCGCCCGATGCCCGGGCCTGGTCGACGGCGGCGGCGGAAGAGGCGGGCGAGGCACTGACGAAGGCGGCGGAATGCCGGCGCGAGGCCCGCTCCCGCCTGGCGACAGCCCGCACGGCGGCGGAGTACGCGGAGGTGACGCGACTGGCGAGGGACGGGCTGGAGCACCTGCGCGTGGCTCAGGCGGGCCTGGGCCTGGACACGCCACCGACTCCTGCACCGACCCCGGCTCTGGCGACTACGTCTCGCTAGGGCGGAACAGATCGTCCACGCGGTCACACAGGATGGCGGCCTTGAGCCAGTGCGCCTGTGTCTCGGGGTCACCGCATCGGGCGATGCGCAGGCTGTCGCTGTCCGTCACACGGACCAGGCGCTTCTCCAACACCTGGAGGACCCCTTCGGACCGCCACCGGGCCAAGGATGTCGGTGTCGTGGCAGGGAGCGGAGTGACCGCCTCCCAGCCGTCCACCCACCCTTCCAGGTACCGCGTTTCCAGGAGGGTGCGGCTGCCTGGAAAGTGACTGCTGACGAAGAAGGCCATCAGGCGTCTTCCTCGGCCCCGCCCAACAGGTCTTCAGCCTTGTCGACCGTGCCGGCCCGTTCGAGCCAGACGTAGACGCGTGCCAGGTCCGTGCAGGCGCTGATGTGCTCACGGACATGCTCGGAGATCGCGAGGCCCCGCACCTCCAACACATGCAGAACGCTCGCCGCACTGATCCAGCAACTTCACGAGGCCGACGCATGACAGCCGCGCTCCAGTGGCAGAAATCGTCCTTCTCGAGCGGCTCGGACGGAGCCTCGTGCGTCGAGCTCGCCCACGACGACAGTTCGTTGCTCCTCCGAGAGAGCGACGACCCGACTCGAATACTTCCAGTCACGCCCACAACCCTCGCCGCCCTCCTCACCCACCTCCGCCCCGGCCACCCCTGACCTCCCCCCACGCCGGGATCTCCTCGCACGCCTCCCGCCAAGCCCGCGGCACCGCGCCCGTGCCGGTGCGGGCCGCGACCACTCCGCCCGCTATCGCGCAGGTCGTGTCCCGGTCGCCCCAGCCGCCGACCGTCTGCCAGAGAGCCTCGGGCAGGTCGTCCAGGTGGCCGGCCGCCGACCACAGGGCGAACGGGACCGTGTCCTGCGCCGACAGCAGGGTTCCCGTGCCCAGGACCGACGCCGCGTGGCGTACCGACGTCCGGTCGGGGAAGGCCGCCGCCACCCCCAGTCCCGAACGGACGTCGCTCTGCGGGACGTAGCGCATCACCTCCCGGAGGAAGTCGCCCCGCGGCGGCGCCTCCCTCTCCGCGCCGCCCGCCGCCAGTGACGCCGCGACCGCCACCGCGACCGCTCCGGCCACCGCCTCCCGGTGGGCGTGCGTCGTCAGCGCCGACAGCCAAGCCTGCGCCGCGGCCATCCCCGGCCGGTCGTGGAACCACGCCCCCAGCGGAGCCACCCGCATCGCCGCGCCGTTCCCGTGCGAGCCCAGCCCGCCGAACGCGCCCGTCGTCACCTCACGCCAGTGCTCGCCCTCCCCGATACGGCGCAGCACCCCGTGCATCGAGGGGCCGTAGCCGCGGTCCGGGTCGCGCGCGTACGCGGCGGCGAACTCCCGGGCCAGGTCGTCCTCCCGGACCTCCCCGTGCTCCGCCAGATGCGCGCACAGCACCAGCGCCATCGCCGAGTCGTCCGTCCACGGCCACGGCGCCGGGCGCGGCTCCCGCGCCGCCCACAGCCCCTCCGCGTCCTCCTCCGCCCGCAGGAACCAGCCGTCCCCGAACGCGTCCCCCAGGACCAGCCCCTCCAGGCTCCGGGTCATCAGGCCCAGCCGTACGGCGTTCACCGCGTCCACCTCCCCCGCCCTCCCTGCTCTCCCGGCTCTTCCGTCAGGAGCGTGAGCAGGCGCGTGAGTTCGTCCTGCTCGGCGGGGGCGAGGGGGGCCAGGAGTTCGCGCTGGGCGTCGGCGATGAGCTGGTCGAGGCGCTCCAGGCGGCGGCGGCCCGCGGCCGTGAGGGTGATGACGTTGCGGCGGCGGTCGGCGGGATCGGGCTCGCGGCTCACGCACGCGGCGTCGGCCAGCGCGTTGAGGACGGCGACCATGTCGCTGCGGTAGATGCCGGTGCGGCGGCTGAGTTCCGCCTGGCTGGCCGCCCCGGCCTCGGCGAGCGCGACCAGGACGGCGAAGTGCCACTTGTGGGCGCCCTCGGCGGCCAGCCGCTCCCCGACGAGCCGGTCGGCGACGGCCGCGGCCCCGGCGAGCAGCCGGCTGGGGATGGCGCGCAGCCGGGCCGGGGTGTGTTCGGGGGTCGGGCTCATCGGGGGTCCTCCGCCTCTTGTGTTAGTGCCACTAACAGTCTACCTTCGCTAGTGACACTAACGTTTATGTCACTAACATTCACGCAGCTAACGTTCGGGAGAACGACCATGATCGAGCCGTTCCGCATCCACATCCCCCAGGCCGACCTCGACGACCTCACCGACCGCCTCGCCCGCACCCGCTGGCCCGACGAGATCGCCGACGCCGGGTGGGACTACGGCTTCCCGCTCGCGCGGCTGAAGGAGCTGGCCGAGCACTGGCGCACCCGCTACGACTGGCGCGCGCACGAGGCCGAGCTCAACGAACTGCCGCACTTCACCACCGAGATCGACGGCCAGAACATCCACTTCGTCCATGTCCGGTCCCCGAGGCCGGACGCGCTCGCGCTGATCCTCACGCACGGCTGGCCCGGGTCGTTCCTGGAGTTCCTCGACGTGATCGAGCCGCTCTCGCGCGACTTCCACCTGGTGATCCCGTCGATCCCGGGATACGGCTTCTCGGGGCCGACCCACGAGCGCGGCTGGGACGCCGTCCGCACCGCGCGGGCCTGGGCCGAGCTGATGCGCCGCCTCGGCTACGACCGCTACGGCGCCCAGGGCGGCGACTTCGGCGCCGGTATCTCCCTTGCGCTCGGCGCGCTGGCACCCGAGCAGGTCGTCGCCGTGCACGTCAACTACCTGCCGACCCGCCCGGACCCGGACGCCGGCCTCACGCTGTCGGAGACGGACGAGGCCCGGCTGGACAAGGTGCGGCAGCTGATGGCGCAGCGTCCGCCGTACCAGGCCCTCCAGGCCACCGCCCCGCAGACGATCGGCTACGCGCTCACCGACTCACCCGTCGGGCAACTGGCCTGGATCGCCGAGCGGTTCGCGCAGTGGACCGACCCCCGCTCGACGATCAGCGACGACCGGATGCTCACCGACATCTCGCTGTACTGGCTGACCGCCACCGCGGCCTCCTCGGCACGGCTGCACCGTGAGACACAGCGGCAGACCCTGCCGTGCCCGGTGCCGGTCGGGGTCGCGGTGTTCGCGCACGACATCACCCGGTCGGTACGACCGCTGGCGGAGCGGCTGTACGACATCAGGCACTGGTCGGAGTTCGAGCGTGGCGGCCACTTCGCCGCGATGGAGGTGCCGGAGCTGCTCGCCGGGGACGTCCGGGACTTCTTCCTCGTCGACAGCGGGAAGGAGTGAGCACGGCCCAACTCGACGAGGTCCTGCGGCAGTCGAAGCCCCCCGCCCGGACAACTCCCCCTCACCCCACCGCCCTCGTCGGCGTGACAGGACTCAGGCGCACCAGAGCAGTTGAGCCGTAAAGTTCACAAGTAGCCGCAAAATTGGACACATCTTCCCGTGCTCGATACGGTCGAATGACAGGGCGCCATCGCCGACGGTAGTCGCGACTCGATCGAAGTCCCGGCCGGAGACGTGCCGGACCAGCCCCGCACATGGGTGAGCGAGGTCGGGCACCGCCCACAGGGCAGGCGCATCCACGCAGATCGACATCCCCCAGTGGAGACCGACATGCGGGCTTTCAGCAGGCACACCAGGACGAGGCTGCTCGGCTCCGTCGTGACCGTGACGTCATTGGCCCTCGTCGTTCCGGCGGCAGCCGTCGGCACGGCACACGCCAATCCGGCTTCGTCGAGAGTCAAGGTCACCGGCACCGCGAGCTGCGACCGATTCGAGGACGCGAGTCCGACCACGGTGACCATCACCCCCAAGGGCAAGACGGCCAAATCTGACGACCTCCCCGGCGAGGACTCGACCGAGACCTACGCGATCACGTTCACGGGCATCCCGAAGAGCAAGGGCCTGCCGGCGAACGCGAAGGTCACGTGCACGGACTCCGACGGCGACACCTTCACGTACGGCAAGAGCTTCACCATCACGAGGCCCCCGGCCGCCAACACCGAGGTGCAGACGCTCAACCTCAAGTGATCGCGTGGCCCACCAGGCGACACACACACGGGCTCCCAGGGCCGAGCAAGCCCTGGGAGCCCGTGTCCGTGACGCGCCGACGGCGGATCGGCGCCCGTTACTCCTGCGGTCCCGCCTCCGTCATCCCGTGCACCGCCGGGACGGTCCCCAGGCGGCCCTTCTGGAAGTCCTCGAAGGCCTGCATCAGCTCGTCCTTGGTGTTCATGACGAACGGACCGTAGTGGGCCATCGGCTCACGGATCGGCTGTCCGCCGAGGAGGACGACCTCCATGTCCGGGGTGTGGGAGTCCTGCTTCTCGTCCGCGCGGACGGTCAGTGAACCACCGGCCCCGAAGACCGCGGTCTGGCCGAGGTGGATCGGACGGCGTTCGGCGCCGACCGAGCCCTTGCCCGCCAGGACGTACGCCAGGCCGTTGAAGTCCTCCCGCCAGGGGAGGGTCAGCTCCGCGCCGGGGGCGAGCGTCGCGTGGATCATCGTGATCGGGGTGTGGGTGATGCCGGGGCCCGCGTGACCGTCCAGCTCACCGGCGATGACACGCAGCAGCGCGCCGCCGTCGGGGGTGGTCAGCAGCTGGACGTTGCCGCCGCGGATGTCCTGGTAGCGCGGCGCCATCATCTTGTCCTTGGCCGGGAGGTTCACCCACAGCTGGAGGCCGTGGAAGAGCCCGCCGGACATGACGAGGTGCTCCGGCGGCGCCTCGATGTGGAGGAGGCCCGAGCCGGCCGTCATCCACTGGGTGTCACCGTTGGTGATGGTGCCGCCGCCGCCCTGGCTGTCCTGGTGGTCGAAGATGCCGTCGATGATGTAGGTGACGGTCTCGAAGCCGCGGTGGGGGTGCCAGGGGGTGCCCTTGGGCTCGCCCGGCGCGTACTCCACCTCGCCCATCTGGTCCATCATGATGAACGGGTCGAGGTGGCGGTAGTGGATCCCCGCGAACGCCCGGCGCACCGGGAAGCCCTCGCCCTCGAAGCCGCTCGGCGCGGTCGTGACGCCCAGCACGGGACGCGCCACGGCCTCGGCCGACGCGGCGACACGCGGCAGCGTCAGCGGGTTCTCGACGGTCACTGCAGGCATGGTCCCTACCTCCTTGGGCGATGTGCGGCCCAGTTTAGTTGAGCATTGAACTTTCTGCCAGCCCCAACGACGAAAGCCCGGAGGACATTCCCTCCGGGCCGCGCCGTCCCTCGGACGAGGGATCAGTTGCTGAAGTACAGGTACTTCCAGGAGCCGTACGTCGTCGAGTTCACGCTGTCGCCGGACGAGCCGTTGACGTACACCGAGCGCATCCGGGCCCGGATGCCCGCCTCACCGGGCGCCCCGAGGCTGACGGCCGACTTCCCGTTCGCGCCGACGGGGAACCACTCCGAGTCCGCCGAGTACCACGAACCCTGGTAGTAGACCTGGAGGTCGAAGCGCTGCTGACGGCCCGGGTAGTAGGTCATCGTCGTGGTGAGCAGCGGGTCGGTGTTCTTGTGGAACCAGTAGTACGACGTCGAGCCGATCTTCGCCGTCCTGTAGTGCTTGGAGACGGCGGTGGAGACCTTGACCCGCGCGTAGGCCGTGGCCTTCACGGTCTTCGGGTTGTAGCGGGAGTCGCCCGTGAAGACCGCGGTGACGGTGGTGTCCCGGGTCATGTCCACCCAGGCGGCGATGTTGCCGCTGGAGTTGACCTTCCCCTTCTTGATCAGCTTCTTCGGCTTGTCGCTGCCGAAGGGGTCCGCCCAGATCTCGACCGTGCGGTTCTTGTACGTCGAGCCGAGGTGCGCGGTGAACTTCACATCGGCGCCGTAGTTGTACAGCTTGCCGTTGTTGTTCAGGGTCAGCGCTGTCGCGGCGCGCGAGACCGCCACCTTGTCCGAGGCGGAGACCGCGATGTGCTCGGCGTCACCCGCGTAGGTGACCTTGTAGGTGACCGTGCCGCCGGCCGGCGGGGTGTCCGTGAAGGAGTACGTGCCGTCCGCCTTGACCGTGACGGCGGCGAGCGCCTTGCCGCTCGGGCTGTCGAGGTCGGTGCGGGTCACGGAGAGCTTGACGCCCGCGGGCAGCGGGACCGTCGCCGAGAGCTTGCCGGTGACGGTGAGCTTCTTGGCGCGGGTCGCCGAGCTGGGGGCGTTGACCGTGAGCGTGGGCACGTTCAGCGTCGGCTGGGTGAGGGCCTTGAGCGTGAAGGTGCCGCTGCCCGGGACCAGTGCGAAGATCCGCGAGGAGTCCGGCGCCCAGCGCACCGTGCCGGCGTTGTAGTCGGAGGAGGAGCCGACGGTGTAGGTGCGCAGCGGCGTCGTGGTGTTCGGCCGGTAGACCGCGACCTTGCCGGCGGCGACCTGGGCGACCAGCCCGTTCGGCGCGATGTCGGCGGCCCACGCGCCGGGGTAGGCGCCGGCCTTGGTGAACTTCCCGTCCGCCCACGCGTCCCGGTCGGTGCCGTTGACCAGCACCTCGTCGGCGCCCGGCACCAGGTCGATGTCCCCGATGCCGCTGTTCAGGGTGTAGTCGCCGTTGTACCAGGCGGTGGCCTTGGTGGTGGCGCCCGAGACGTCGACGACGGCCATGGAGTCGGTGGAGATCCCGGTCTCGCCGACGGCCAGCAGGCCCGGCCGGTTCGGGTCGGTGTCCAGCAGCGCCTGGCCCCAGATGCCGATCGAGGTGCCCTCGGTCGGGAACTGCGCCATCGCCACCGGGTCGGTGCCGCTCGCCGGGTCCACCGCCGGGTCGATGGAGCCGATGTCGCCGTCCCACTGGTCGCCGTACGAGAACCAGGCCTTGCCGCCGGCGAAGGCCAGGTGGCGCGGGCCGGTGTCGGTCGGGATCGCGTACGTCTGCCTGACGTCCAGCGTGGCCGGGTCGAGCGCGAGGATCTGGTGCGTGTTGGGCAGCGCGGCGTACAGGGTGCCGCCGTCGTCCGAGAGGGCCAGGTCGCTGACGCTGCCGAAGCCGGCGTTCAGGTCGACGAGGGTGCCGTTGTAGTCGGAGGCGAGGATCCGGCCGTTCGCCGCGTCGCCGACGAACACCCGCTGAAGGGTGCCGTCCACGACCAGACCGCCGGCGTTGGTGACGGTGGTGGCGGCGGCCGAGGCGGTCCCCGCCGCCATGACGCTCAGCGCCGCCGAGCTGAAGAGGACCGCGAGTGCCGTCGCGGCCGAAGTGCTGCGCATGCGCACAGTGATGAACCCCCAGTGGAAACCCGGGTTCGCCGGGTTGATGAGAGCGCCGCGCGGCACCCGGACACGACCGCGGGAGAGCGGTTGCGCGCGGGGCGCGGCTGCCTGAGGGCACCCTATGGCATGACTGTGACAAACAGGGAGCGGATTTTCCCCCGACCGCCTTGCCTGTGGGGACGGCTCAGCCGTACATCCTGCGCATCGCGAACTCGACCATCTGCTCGACCGCCTTCGCGTCGAACACCATCCGGTGCTCGCCCTCCATGTCGACGACGAAGCCGTAGCCGGTGGGGAGGAGGTCGATGACCTCGGCGCCGGTGATGACGAAGTACTTGGACTCCTTGCCCGCGTACCGGCGCAGCTCCTTCAGCGAGGTGAACATCGGGATCACCGGCTGCTGGGTGTTGTGCAGGGCGAGGAAGCCGGGGTTGTCGCCGCGCGGGCAGTAGACCTTGGAGGTCGCGAAGACCTGCTGGAAGTCCTCCGCCGCCATCTGCCCCGTGGTGAAGGCGCGGACCGCGTCCGCGAGGGAGGGCGGGGACGGCTCGGGGTACAGGGGCGGCTGCTGCCCGTAACCGCCCGCCATCGGCTGCTGCGGCGGGGCGTACTGCTGCTGGGCGCCCATGTTCTGCTCGTAGCCGTACATGGGCGCAAGCGTACCGAGACCGCACGGCCGGCGGGGCGGTACGGGTGCCCCGGGGAATCGACAGCGACCCGACAGCGGCCGGGCGGGTTTCCGACAGCCGGCCGCTCGTAGCCTCCGCGGCACGCAGGAGCACGAGCAGCACGAGCACGACCGGGGCCTGTCCTACGACCTTCCCGTCCTCGCCCGCCGCCGCACGATCCGGCTGATGGCGGCGGAGGTCCCTTCGTCCGTCCCCGCGCCGCACCCCGGCGACGGCGTTCCGCTGACCGTCACCCTCACGGTCGCGGTGTGAGACGTCCGTGTGAGACGTCGGTGTGAACCGTCACAGATGACCGGATCGGGGTTGCGGCTTATTACTGACGGGTAGCATCATCGGTGCTACTAGTTGGTAAGTGAACTGGCGCGAGGATCAAGTGCCTCGCCGATCTCTCTACGGAGCCGTCGCCATGGGGCACTACAAGTCGAATCTCCGCGACATCGAGTTCAACCTCTTCGAAGTACTGGGACGCGACAAGCTGTACGGCACCGGCCCGTTCGAGGAGATGGACACCGAGACCGCGAAGAGCATCCTCGAGGAGCTCACCCGCCTCGCCGAGAACGAGCTGGCCGAGTCCTTCACCGACGCCGACCGCAACCCCCCGGTCTTCGACCCGGAGACCAACACCGCGCCGGTCACGCCGTCCTTCAAGAAGTCGTACAAGGCCTTCATGGAGTCGGAGTACTGGCGCCTGGGCCTGCCCGAGGCGATCGGCGGCACCACCGCCCCGCCGTCGCTGATCTGGTCGTACGCGGAGCTGATCCTCGGCTCGAACCCGGCCGTGTGGATGTACTCCTCCGGCCCGGCGTTCGCCGGCATCCTCCACGACGAGGGCAACGACGAGCAGAAGAAGATCGCCAAGATCGCCGTCGAGCGGACCTGGGGCTCCACCATGGTGCTCACCGAGCCCGACGCGGGCTCGGACGTGGGCGCCGGGCGCACCAAGGCCGTGCAGCAGGAGGACGGCTCCTGGCACATCGAGGGCGTGAAGCGCTTCATCACGTCCGGTGAGCACGACATGGAGGAGAACATCCTCCACTACGTCCTCGCCCGTCCCGAGGGCGCCGGAGCGGGCACCAAGGGGCTCTCCCTCTTCCTCGTCCCGAAGTACCTCTTCGACGTCGAGACCGGCGAGCTGGGCGAGCGCAACGGCGTCTACGCCACCAACGTCGAGCACAAGATGGGCCTGAAGGCCTCCAACACCTGCGAGATGACCTTCGGCGACCGGCACCCCGCCAAGGGCTGGCTGATCGGCGACAAGCACGACGGCATCCGCCAGATGTTCCGGATCATCGAGTTCGCCCGGATGATGGTCGGCACGAAGGCCATCTCGACCCTGTCGACCGGCTACCTCAACGCGCTGGAGTACGCCAAGGAGCGCGTCCAGGGTCCCGACCTCGCGAACTTCATGGACAAGAGCGCGCCCAAGGTCACCATCACCCACCACCCCGACGTGCGCCGCTCGCTGATGACGCAGAAGGCGTACGCCGAGGGCATGCGCGCCCTGGTGCTGTACACGGCGTCGGTGCAGGACGCGATCGCCGTCAAGGAGGCCGCGGGCGAGGACGCCAAGACCGAGCACGCGCTGAACGACCTGCTCCTGCCCATCGTCAAGGGCTACGGCTCCGAGAAGGGCTACGAGCAGCTCGCCCAGTCGCTCCAGACGTTCGGCGGCTCCGGGTTCCTCCAGGAGTACCCGATCGAGCAGTACATCCGCGACGCCAAGATCGACACCCTGTACGAGGGCACCACCGCGATCCAGGGCCAGGACTACTTCTTCCGGAAGATCGTCCGCAACCAGGGCGCCGCGCTGAACTCACTCGCCGAGGACATCAAGAAGTTCCTGGCGCTCGGCACGGGCGGCGAGGAACTGGCCGGTGCCCGGGAGCACCTCGCCAAGGCCGCCGTCGAGCTGGAGGCCATCGTCGGCCTGATGCTGACCGACCTCGCGGCCACCGAGCAGGACGTCAAGAACATCTACAAGGTGGGCCTGAACACCACCCGTCTGCTGCTCGCCTCCGGTGACGTGGTCGTCGGCTACCTGCTGCTCAAGGGCGCCGCGATCGCCGCCGAGAAGCTGGAGACGGCCTCGGCGAAGGACAAGTCCTTCTACACCGGCAAGATCGCGGCGGCGAAGTTCTTCGCGGCCAACGTCCTGCCCGGCGTCACCCTGGCCCGCAAGATCGCCGAGGGTGTCGAGCTGGACCTCATGGAGCTGGACGAGGCCGCTTTCTGACGTTCCGGACCATCGCGGCCCGGGGACCGGCGCGGCATGCTAGAAATGCGGCCCCGGTCCCCCACCCGGCCCCGGCTCCCCCACGGGAGCCGCCGGGCAGGGCCGCCCTCCACACCGTCCTCACGAGGGCCCGTTCCCACGACCGGGAACGGGCCCTCGTACGTCGTTAAGGTGAACCCCATGAGCGAACCCCCCCGCTTCGACCGCGGCCACACCGACGACCTGATGTCCTTCCTCACGGTGAGCCCCTCGCCGTACCACGCCGTCGCCAACGCGGCGGCACGGCTGGAGAAGGCCGGCTTCCGGCAGGTCGTCGAGACGGACGCCTGGGACGGGACGAGCGGCGGCAAGTACGTGCTGCGCGGTGGCGCGATCGTGGCCTGGTACGTCCCCGAGGGCGCCGCGCCGCACACCCCGTTCCGGATCGTCGGCGCCCACACCGACTCCCCGAACCTGCGCGTCAAGCCGCTGCCCGACACGGGCGCGCACGGCTGGCGGCAGATCGCCGTGGAGATCTACGGCGGTCCGCTGCTCAACTCCTGGCTCGACCGCGACCTCGGCATCGCGGGCCGGCTCACCCTGCGGGACGGCTCGACCCGGCTGGTGAACGTGGGCCGCCCCCTGCTGCGAGTCCCCCAGCTCGCCATCCACCTCGACCGCGCGGTCAACAGCGACGGCCTCAAGCTCGACAAGCAGCGCCACCTCCAGCCGGTCTGGGGCCTCGGGCACGAGGTGCGCGACGGCGACCTCGTCGCCTTCCTGGAAGAGGAGGCCGGGATCCCCGCGGGCGAGGTCACCGGCTGGGACCTGATGACCCACTCCGTGGAGCCGCCCGCCTACCTGGGCCGCGACCAGGAGCTGGTGGCCGGCCCGCGGATGGACAACCTGCTGTCCGTGCACGCCGGTACGGCGGCCCTGGCGGCCGTCGCGACGAGCGGCGCCGATCTGCCGTACGTCCCGGTGCTCGCCGCGTTCGACCACGAGGAGAACGGCTCGCAGTCCGACACCGGCGCCGACGGGCCGCTGCTCGGCACCGTGCTGGAACGTTCCGTTCTGGCGCGCGGCGGATCGTACGAGGACCGGGCGAGAGCCTTCGCGGGCACGGTGTGCCTGTCCTCCGACACCGGCCACGCGGTCCACCCCAACTACGCGGAGCGGCACGACCCGACGCACCACCCGCGCGTCAACGGCGGCCCCATCCTCAAGGTCAACGTCAACAACCGCTACGCCACCGACGGCACCGGCCGCGCCGTCTTCGCCGCCGCCTGCGAGAAGGCGGGCGTGCCGTTCCAGTCGTTCGTCTCCAACAACTCCATGCCCTGCGGCACGACCATCGGCCCCATCACCGCGGCCCGGCACGGGATCCGGACCGTCGACATCGGTGTGGCGATCCTGTCGATGCACAGCGCCCGCGAGTTGTGCGGCGACGCCGACCCGCATCTGCTGGCGAACGCGCTGGTGGCGTTCCTGGAGGGCTAGTTCACGAGCGAGGGGGTACCCGCAGGCGGTGGCCGGAAGGGCCGGCCGCGCCAAAGGGAGGCGAGACTCATGGGCCTCGGAGGGTGCATCATCCTCATCGCCGTGGGAGCGATCCTGACCTTCGCGACCGACTGGGACATGCAGGGGGTCGACCTCGACATGGTCGGCGTCATCCTGATGATCGTGGGGCTGATCGGCGTGACCACGTTCAGCAGCATCGCCCGGCGCCGACGGGTGGTGGTCCCGCCGCCCACCACCGTCGTCGAGGACGACCGGCGCAGGGACCCCCCTTTCTGACACCCCCTCACAAAGGGTATTCACAGGAAAAATTCAGACAACCGTGAGTAGTCCGTTACTCGGGACAACTTGTCGGGTTGTAGTAATTAAGTGAAGACTTCTGGGGACAGAAGGGGCCCGGAAGGGGTGCCGGCCCCACGACTTCACACCTGGGGGTCCCGGCGTGCTCGACCTCGCGCCACCGAGCGGTCCGCGAGCGCAGGACACGCGCCGCCACGCGGCACGCCGTGCGCACGCGGCCCCCGAGGAACCGGCCGAGCGCCCCCGGCTCGCCGTCCTGATCCCGGCGCACAACGAGGCGGACCGCATCGGCGCCGCCATCGACGGCCTGCGCGACCAGACCCGGCGACCCGACCTCGTCGTCGTGGTCTGCGACAACTGCACCGACGACACCGCCGAGATCGCCGTCGCCCACGGCGCCCAGGTCTTCCACACCCAGGGCAACACCCACAAGAAGGCCGGCGCCCTCAACCAGGCCATCGCCTGGATGCTGCCCCACCTCGACGACCGCGACCTGCTCCTCGTCCAGGACGCCGACACCGTCCTCGACCCCTGGTTCGCCGAGACCGCGCTCTCCACCTTCAACCGCAAGGTCGGCGCCGTCGGCGGGGTCTTCTACGGCGAGGAGGGCGGCGGCTTCCTCGGACTGCTCCAGCGCATGGAGTTCCACCGCTACGCCTGGGAACTGGAGCGCACCGGCGGCAAGGCCCAGGTCCTCACCGGCACCGGCACCATGTTCCGCGCCCGCGTCCTGCGCGAGGTGCGCGCCGCCCGCCGCGCCGGCGTCATCGGCGGCGGCACCAGCTACTACAGCCTCGCCTCGCTCACCGAGGACGACGAGATGACCAAGGCGGTCAAGACCCTCGGCTACCGGGCCATGTCCCCGGCCGGCTGCGCGGTCGTCACCGAGGTCATGCCCTCCCTGGGCAAGCTCTGGCACCAGCGGCTGCGCTGGCAGCGCGGCGCCCTGGAGAACCTGCGCGACTACGGCTGGACCAAGGTCACCGCCCGCTACTTCATGCAGCAGTTCCTGATGGGCTTCGGCGCGCTGTCCTTCCTGATCTACCTCACCTACATGGCCACCTTCACCACGCTGTACGGCTGGCCCGGCCTCTCGCCGTTCTGGACGGCGATCGGCCTGATCTTCGTGGTCGAGAAGACCGTCTCCGTCCGCCGCGCGGGCCCGAAGGCCGTCCTGGTCGCCGCGCTGATGGTCCCGGAGATGCTCTACGACCTCTTCCAGCACGCCGTCTACTTCACCTCGCTGTGGGGGCTGGTGCGCCGCAGCGAGGAGAAGTGGGTGGCGACGTAGGCCCCGGTGGCCTGCCTCCCGAACCCCACCCCCCTCCCCCTTGGCACCTCTCTAGGAGAAGCACGATGTACGGAAGAGTGATCGGCGCCGGAACCACGGGCGCCGGCGGCGCCACCCTGGCCGCCACCGGTCTGTGGATGAACAGCATGGCGCTGGTCGTCGCCGCCACCACGCTGGTCGCCGCGGGCGTCGCCCTGTTCAAGCTCGCCCCGCGCTCGCGGCGCGGCTGACCGCCCGGAGACCTACTGGTCGGGGTCCATCCCGGCCAGGACCAACGGCAGCCGGTCCGCCGCGCCTCGGGCGAGGCGGACCGGAACTCCCCAGTCCTGCTGGTGCACATGGCAGGCGGGGTACTCGTTCCCCGGGTCGTCGTCGCAGCTCGCCGCCATCGCGGAGACGTGCAACACCCCTTCCGTGACCGCCGGGTCGAGCTCCAGCGTGCGGAAGAGGTCCGTACCCGCGCCCTCGCCCTTCAGGAGCAGCCCGGGCGGGGTGGCGGAGACCAGCAGCCGGGTCGACGGCCCGTACCTGGTGTCCAGCTTCTGCCCGGACGGTGCCTGGAAGATCACATCCAGCCGCAGCGTGCCCGGCGCGACCTCGGTGGCGGCCCGCCGGGTGCGGTGTGCCACGGACTCCACCCGTACGGCCTCCTCCGGCAGCCGCAGCCGGGTCAGCCGGTGCCGGGCGGACTCCACGACCACGATGTCGTCCCCGACGAGCACGGCGTCGCTCGGCTCTCGCAGATCGGTGGCGAGGGTGCTGACCTCGCCCGTCGCGGGGTCGTAGCGGCGCAGGGCGTGGTTGTAGGTGTCGCTGACGGCGACGGACCCGTCGGGCAGCACGGTGACCCCCAGCGGATGCTGGAGCAGTGCCTGCCCGGCCGCCCCGTCCCGGTGCCCGAAGTCGAACAGCCCGGTGCCGACGGCGGTGCGCACGACCCCCTCCCGGTCCACCCAGCGCAGCGCGGACGTCTCGGAGTCGGCGAGCCACAGCCGCTCGCCGTCGCCGGACACGGCCAGCCCGGAGGGCTGCGCGAACCAGGCCTCGGCGACCGGCCCGTCGACGAGCCCCTCGTTGGTGGTGCCGGCGGCCACGGCCACCGTCCGCTCGACGGGGTCGTAGGCCCAGAGCTGGTGGACGCCCGCCATGGCGATCCACACCCGCCCGTCGAACACGGCCACGTCCCACGGCGAGGACAGATCGACGTCCCGGGCCGGCCTGGCCGTGGGCGACCCCTGCCACCACTGCCTCCCGGTCCCGGCGAGGGTCGTCACCTCGCCCGTCGAGAGGTCGAGCCGGCGCAGGGCGTGGTTGACGGTGTCGGCGACGACCACGGAGGAGCCGTCGAGGAGGGCGAGGCCCTGCGGCTCGTTGAAGGACGCGCTCGCGGCGGCACCGTCCTCGAAACCCCGCGCCCCCGATCCGATCCGCCGCACGAGGCTCTCCCCGTCGGCCGCCAGCTCCACCAGCTGGTGCCGGGTGGTGTCGCTGACGAGGAAGGTCCCCCCGGGCAGCACCAGCGCCTTCCCCGGGAACCGCAGGTCCGTCGGCTCCGGCTCCGGCGCCACATACGGCCCGTCACCGCGCCGCAGCGTCCCCTTCGCCCCGTGCTCGGCCTCCAGCTCCGTCACCAGCCGCTCGATCGCGTGCACATGCCCCTCCCCGGCGTGCTGCGCGACGACGTACCCCTCGGGGTCGATGACGACCAGCGTCGGCCAGGCCCGCACCGCGTACTGCTTCCAGGTCGCCAGCTCCGGGTCGTCGAGCACCGGGTGCTCCACCCCGTACCGCTCGACCGCGTCCACGACCGCCTGGTGCTCGGCCTCGTGCACGAACTTCGGCGAGTGCACCCCGACCACGACGACCGTGTCCCGGTGCCTCTCCTCCAGCTCGCGAAGCTCGTCCAGGACGTGGAGGCAGTTGATACAGCAGAAGGTCCAAAAGTCGAGGATGACGATGCGTCCTCGCAGGTCGGCGAGGGAGTACTGCGCTCCGCCCGTGTTCAGCCAGCCGCCCTTGCCGCTCAACTCGGGGGCACGGACACGGACGCGGCGGGGCGCGGGAGAGGCGGGGTTCATGTCTCCAGGGTGCCATCCGAGGCTCACGCCAGCCTGTGGCCCGTCGTCGCGTCCACGTGGGACGGGATCTCGTCGTGACGGTCGCCGACGGTGGAGGTGCCGGTGGGTTCGAGGACGAGGATCTCGGTGGGGACGGGGGCGTACGGCTTGTGCTCGGTGCCGCGCGGGACCGTGAAGACGGACCCCTTCGGGAGGACGACCGTCCGCTCGCCGGCCGCCTCGCGCAGGCCGATGTGCAGTTCGCCCGACAGGACCAGGAAGAACTCGTCGGTGTGGTCGTGGACGTGCCAGAGGTGCTCGCCCTCCACCTTGGCCACGCGGATGTCGTAGTCGTTGACGGTGGTGACGATGCGGGGGCTCCAGCGCTCGGAGAAGGACGCGAGCGCGGTGGCCAGGGAGACGGGTTCGGTGGTCATGCCGGTCATGGTCGTTCCTGGCGCCGGGCCGGGACGAGTGCTAGGAATCGCACATGCCGCAAGGATCCTCGCACCGAACCCACCGGACCCACCGGACCCACCGGCCGCACCGGGTCGTGGTGATCGTCGACGAGGGGACCAACCCCTTCGAAGTCGGGGTCGCCACCGAACTGTTCGGGCTGCCGCGGCCCGAACTGGGGCTACCGGGGCCGCTGTACGAGGTGACGCTGTGCACGCCCGCGCGTGAGGTGCGGATGAACCACGGCTTCTTCCGGCTGACCGGCGTGCCGGGGCTGGCGGCCGTCGACGGCGCGGACACCCTCGTCGTACCGGGGCGGCCGGACAACGTCGTACCGCGCGGGGACGACGTCCTCGACGCCATCCGTCGCGCCCACGCGCGCGGGGCGCGTGTCCTGAGCCTGTGCACCGGCAGCTTCGCGCTCGCCGAGGCCGGACTGCTGGACGGCCGCCGGGCGACCACGCACTGGATGTGGGCGGAGGCCTTCCGCCGGCTGCATCCGCGCGTACGGCTGGAGCCCGACGTCCTCTTCGTCGACGAGGGCGACGTCCTGACCGCCGCGGGCAGCGCCGCCGCCCTCGATCTCGGGCTGTACGTCGTCCGGCGCGACCACGGCGCCGAGGTCGCCAATGCCGTGTCCCGGCGGCTGGTGTTCGCCGCGCACCGGGACGGCGGACAGCGCCAGTTCGTGGAGCGCCCGCTGCCGGACGTGCCCGACGAGTCCCTGGCGCCGCTGCTGGAGTGGGCCCGGGCACGGCTGGCCGAGCCGCTGACCGTGGCCGGCCTCGCGGCCCGCGCCGCCGTCTCCCCCGCCACCCTGCACCGCCGCTTCCGCTCCCAGCTCGGCACCACCCCCCTCACCTGGCTGACCGGTGAACGCGTGGCGCTCGCCTGCCGGCTCATCGAGCGGGGCGAGGAACGGCTCGACGTGGTCGCGTCGAGGAGCGGGCTGGGGACCGCCGCGAACCTCCGCGCGCGCGTACGGCGGGAGACCGGCCTCAGCCCGTCGGCGTACCGGCGGCGGTTCGGGCCGGCGGGCGGGGTGACGGTGTCGTAGTCGCGTCGGTGGGAGGCGCCGTGGCCGCACCCCTCACCTGTTTCATCCATGCCGCGCTCACGGCCTTGGGGACGCTCTTCAGCAGACCGTCCTCCTTCGTGAAGGCGAGCGCCCGGCTGTAGCCGCCTCCGCCACAGCCGTCGGACTGACGGAGGAGCTTCACCTCGACGGATGCGTCGATGAAGGGGGTGGTGGCGCCCTTGCGGGTGACCCTGAAGCGGACCGGCGCGGCGTCGGGATCGGGGTCTTCCGGCAGCGTGAGGAACACGCGGGAGACGCCCTCCCGTCTCAGCGGGCCCTTGTCGCACTCACCCCGAGTGCACACCTCGGCGGAAGCGCCCGCGAGATCGCCGTAACCGTCCTGCACGAAGTACACCCCGACCTCGGTCACCACACCCCAGCCGGCGCACAGCTCGGGATCCGCGCATCCCGACAGGCCCGTGAGCAGCGCCGCCGCACCGGCCGCCGGCCCCAGCCGGTTCACCCGTCCGATCATTTCCCGCCCCCCTCCCGGAGAGATCATCCCAGCCGGGGGAAGCAGTACCGGCATGAGATTCCTCGTGCGCGACCGGCTCCTGGCCCTCGGTGACGACTACTGGATCGAGGACGACCGGGGCGAGAAGGTGTACCTCGTCGACGGCAAGGCGATCCGGCTGCGGGACACCTTCGAGCTGAAGGACACGCAGGGGCGGGTCCTGATCGACATCCACCAGAAGATGTTCGCCCTGCGGGACACGATGGTGATCGAGCGGGACGGCGAGCCGCTGGCCACCGTGCGGCGCAAACGGCTGTCGCTGCTGCGCAACCACTACCGGGTGTCGCTGGCGGACGGGCGGACCGTGCTGGACGTCAGCGGGAAGATCCTCGACCGGGAGTTCGCGATCGAGTACGACGGTGAGCTGCTCGCCGTCGTCTCCCGGCGGTGGCTGCACGTACGGGAGACGTACGGCGTGGACGTCGTACGGGAGGACGCGGATCCGGCGCTGCTGATCGCGGTGACGGTGTGCGTGATCCACCTCTCCGAGAAGGGGCGGGAGGAGGACTGAGGGGGAGGACTGAGCGGGAGGACCTCCACCATGAGGATCAAAAGACAATAGGACGCTGGTGCGTCGAAGCTGGTCGGACTCCCGGCGCCGTTACCGTGAGTGATCGAGAGGGTGCGGCACGCCCCCGGCGGTACGTGTCCCACACCCCGTCCGACCAGCGAAAAGGAATACATGTGAACGCTCGCTCCGGCACCCGGCGAAGACTGATGTTCGGGATCACGGCACTGACCGTGATCGCCGCGACGGCCGCCCCGGCATCGGCATCCGCCGACCCTTACGGGACCCCTCCGGTCGAGGACCACTGGGGTGTCATCACCCGAAACACCATCGGCTCCCCCGTCGCCGCTCTGCGGAAGGGACCGTTCGGCTCGTTCGGCGTACCCGGCCCCTCGGCGCGACCGCCCTACGGACAGGGCAGCCTCGGGATCGAGGTGGCCGACCACGCCACCAGCCTCACGCCGCCCAGTGAAAAAGCCAGTTTCGGCAACGAGGTCGACTTCTACGGCGACCCGGTGCTGGGCATCGACAACGTCGGCTTCCACGTCTTCCAGACCGGCGAGAACATCACCTACGGCGGCCCCGGAAACATGCCGAACATCACGTTCGAGATCAATCCGAGCCTCACCGCGGCCCCCACCACCACCTACTCCTCGATGGTGTGGCTCCCGGACCCCTCCCCCACGGTCAACAGCTGGAGCCCGTACCTGGACGCCACGACGACCGGCAAGTGGTTCCTCACGGGCAACGCCGGAACCGTGACCGGCTGCAACCTGACCACGACCTGCACCTTCCAGCAGCTCAGGACGGCCCTCACCGACGGAGGTGCGGAGCCGACCGTCTACACCGCCGCCGTGGGCAAGGGCCGCGACTACATGTGGATCGGGGCCGTCGACGGCCTGCGCATCAACCAGACGGTGTACGACTTCGAGCCGGACAAGGTCCGCGCCCGTCCCATCGGCTGAGCCGCGAGTCCGACACGGCAGCCGGCGGGACGGACACCGCGCCGGCTGCCGCGGTCGGATCCGGTCACGGAGCCGGGGACAGATCACGGAGCCGGGGACAGATCACGGAGCCGAGGACAGACCTTCAGCGTCGGCCGAGCACCCGGTCCTTCAGCGCCGGGAACTGTTCCCGGGTCGCGGCGACCTTCGCCGGGTCGAGGTCGACGGTGAGGATCTCCTCGCCGGGGCCCGCCTCGCCGAGCACCTCGCCCCAGGGATCCACCACGATCGAGTGACCCGCCTGGGGAACTCCGGCGTGCGTCCCGGCCGTTCCACACGCGAGCACGAACGCCTGGTTCTCGACCGCCCGCGCCTGAGCCAGCAGCGTCCAGTGCGCCCGGCGGCGCTCCGGCCAGCCGGCCGAGACGACGAGGGTCTCGGCTCCGGCGTCGACGAGACCGCGGAAGAGTTCGGGGAAACGGAGGTCGTAGCACGTGGCCAGACCGACGGTGGTCTCCGGGAGACGGACCGTCACCAGCTCCCGTCCCGCGCCCATCAGCACGGCCTCGCCCTTGTCGAACCCGAAGCGGTGGATCTTGCGGTAGGCCGCCGCCGGCTCACCGGAGGGGGAGAAGACGAGAGACGTGTTGTAGAGGGAGCCGTCAGGGTCCCGCTCGGGGATCGAGCCCGCGTGCAGCCACACGCCCGCGTCGCTCGCGGCCTTGGCCATCGCCTCGTAGGTCGGCCCCTCCAGCGGCTCGGCCTCGTCGGTGAACGCCTCGTAGGCGAAGGCGCCGGTCGTCCACAGCTCCGGCAGCACCACGAGGTCCGCGACACCGGCCTGTTCCCGTACGAGGGAGGCGACCCGCGCCCGCCGTGATTCGACCGATTCGTCCTCGTCTACGGCAATCTGGATCAGAGAGGCGCGCACAGTACCACCGTCCTGACATTCGAGTAGTCCACACGGGCCTACGATCGTCACACGAAAGCACTGCCGGGGTGCCTCACAGCAGCGTAACTTAGCGTTTCACGACACCCGCCGACAGCCGCCGACCGTCTCCGCCTCCCGTGGGCAACGCCGCCATCCGCCGCCACCATCCGCCCGTGCACCGACCGCCGAGGGGTCCCGTTCCGTGAGTCTGCATCCCACCCTCCAGCCCTACGCCGACGCCTGGACCCACTCCATCGAAGCGATATCCGAGTTGGTGCAGCCGCTCGTCGAGGGCGAGTGGAACTGGCGGACCCCGTGCCCCGGCTGGTCGGTCCGCGATGTGGTCTCGCACGTGATCGGCCTGGACAGTGAGATGTACGGCGATCCCCGCCCGATCCACTCACTGCCCCGGGACCTTTTCCACGTCACCACCGACATCCAGCGGTACATGGAGGGACAGGTCGACGTCCGTCGGCACCACACCGCGCCCGAGATGACCTCCGAACTGGAGCTGATGATCATCCGGCGCAACCGCCAGCTGCGCAACGAGTCGCGCCAGCCGGGCACGCTCGTGCGCGGCCCCCTCGGCGCGGAGCTGACGCTGGAGGAGTCGATGCGCGGCCACGCGTTCAACGTGTGGGTGCACGAGCAGGACCTGCGCGCGGCGCTCGGCCGCCCCGGCAACCTGGACTCCCCCGGCGCCCACATCGCCCGGGACGTGCTCCTCGGCGAGCTGCCGACCGTCGTCGCCGACCGCTCCGAGGCCCCGCGCAGTTCGGCGGTCGTCTTCGATGTGCACGGGCCGATCGAGTTCCTGCGCACGATCCGGGTCGACATCCAGGGCCGCGGCACCCTGGAGACCGCCCCGGCGCTGGGCCCCGCCGCCTCCTTCGCCCTCGACTGGGAGACGTACGTCCGGCTGGCCTGCGGCAGGGTGACGGCGGAGGCCGTGGCGGACCGGGTGAAGGCGGAGGGGGAGCCCCGGCTGACGGCGGCGATCCTGCGGAACTTCGCGGTGACCAGGTAGCGGTCCCGGTACCCGACACTTCACCGGGGCTTCCCCGTCACCCATGGAGAAGCGGTACGAGGGGGAGGTCGCCGGGCGTTCGGCGACCGTGGAGGCCGACGGGACGCACCGGGTGTGGTTCGCGGACGAGCTCGGCTGAGGCCGAGAGCGGGAACGCGCCGGGCCCGCCGTGTGGATCACGGCGGGCCCGGCGCGTTCGGTGCGGTGATCCGCGTCAGCTGATCTTGGCGTAGCCGTAGCTGATCAGCTTCTTGACGTCGGCCGTGCGGCTCGTCGCGTCGGGCGCGGTGAGCACGGTGCCCATGACCGACTCGCCGTTGAGCGTGGCGGCGAAGATCAGGCAGTACTTGGCCTCGGTGCCGGAACCGGTCTTCACACCGAGCGTGCCGTTCCAGCCGAGCAGCGTGTTGGTGTTGGTCCAGGCCGCCATGGTGCGGATGGCGCCGGTCTTGGTGACGGTCTTCGCCGTGTACGACTTGGTCTTCACGACGGTCTTGAAGGCGGAGCTCTTCATCACGCTGCGGGCGAGCAGCGTGAGGTCGCGCGGCGTCGAGGCGTTGGCGCCGTTGCTGAGGCCGTCGAACGAGTCGAACTTCGTGTTCGTCATGCCCAGGCTCCTGGCCATGGTGTTCATCTTGGCGATGAAGTTCTTGGTGCGGGCGGCGACCGTCGAGCCGGTCCCGAACTTGTCGGCGAGGGCCATCGCAGCGTCGCAGCCGGACGGCAGCATCATCCCGTACAGCAGCTGACGCACGGTGACCTTGTCACCGACGATCAGCCGGGCCGACGACGGGTAGCCCTCGGCCACCATGTAGTCGCTGACCGCCTGCTTGATGGTGACCTTGGCGTCCAGATTCAGGTTCGCCTGGGAGAGCACGACCTTCGCGGTCATGACCTTCGTGGTGGAGGCGGTGAGCCGCTTCGTGTCGGCGGCCTTGGTGAAGAGCGTCTTGCCCGTCGCGCTGTTCATGAGGTACGCACCCTTGGCCGTGAGGGTGGGCGCCGTGACGGCTTGCGCGGGAGCCGCGGTGAGGACTCCTCCGGCGAGCACTGCACTGGCCGTGGCGACGACGGCGGCGGCTCGAACGCGGATGCCCTTGGTGGCGGTTATCAACTGAAATACCCCGATTATGTTGAATGCCCCTGAAGTGCGGCCGGGTTGGCATGGGGAAAGTTGGTGGGGCCGCACGTGTGTGACACGTAAGTAGCACAGAAGGTTGTGCGTCCGCTGGGACGAATTTCTGATTACCCCGAGCGCGAACACCCCTGCGGGCGAACCGGGTTCCGGATGTTGGACGCTCCCCCCTTTGCGCCCATGTTGTATCTATCCTGTGGGCATGCCGTCGTCCGCTCCGCCCCGTCCCGCCGCAGCCCCCGACTCCCCGTCCGCCCCCTCCTCCGTCTCCCTCAAGCAGCCGCCCGCCGCCGACCGGGTCTACGCCCACGTCAAGCAGGGTGTGCTGGACCGCCGTTACGAGGGCGGCACCCTCCTCACCGAGGGCGAGCTGGCCGAAGCCGTCGGGGTCTCCCGGACCCCCGTGCGCGAGGCGCTGCTCCGCCTGGAGGTCGAGGGCCTGATCAAGCTGTACCCGAAGAAGGGCGCCCTGGTCCTGCCGGTCTCCGCACAGGAGATCGCGGACGTCGTGGAGACCCGGCTGCTGGTCGAGGAGCACGCGGCGCGCAAGGCGGTCCCCGCGCCCCCCGGCCTCCTGGAGCGTCTGGAGGAGCTGCTCGCGCAGCAGAAGGCGCAGGCCGCGGCGGGCGACCTCGCGGCGGCCGCGGTCACCGACCGCTGCTTCCACGCGGAGATCGTCCGCAGCGGGGGCAACGAGATCCTCTCCCGCCTCTACGACCAGCTCCGCGACCGCCAGCTGCGGATGGGCGTCGCCGTCCTGCACTCGCACCCCGACCGCATCGCGAAGACGCTGACGGAGCACGAGGAGATCCTCCAGGCGCTGCGCGCGGGCGACGCCGAGGCGGCCGTGGACATCGTCCACCGGCACGTCGGCTGGTTCTCCCACCTGGCCCGGGGCGAGGTCCGATGAGCGTCACCCGCGGTGGATCCCACTCCACCCTTCCGGGTGATCCTCCCGGCGGACGGCGCGCGATGGCCGTCTGGGGGATCGGCGTCTCGGTCTACTTCGTCGCCGTCATCTTCCGTACCTCTCTGGGGGTCGCCGGCCTCGACGCGGCCGACCGCTTCCAGGTGAACGCCTCGGCCCTGTCGACCTTCTCGATCCTCCAGCTCCTCGTCTACGCGGGCATGCAGATACCCGTCGGACTGCTGGTGGACCGGCTCGGCACCAAGCGGGTGCTGACGATCGGCGTCGTGCTGTTCACCGCGGGCCAGCTCGGCTTCGCGTTCTCCCCGTCGTACGGCACGGCGCTCGCCTCGCGCGCGCTGCTCGGCTGCGGGGACGCGATGACCTTCATCAGCGTGCTGCGGCTCGGCACCCGCTGGTTCCCGGCCCGGCGCGGTCCCCTGGTGGCCCAGTTCGCCGGTCTCGCCGGCATGGCGGGCAACCTGGTCTCCACCCTGCTGCTGGCCCGGCTGCTGCACGGGGTCGGCTGGACGGCGGCCTTCGCGGGCAGCGCCCTCGCGGGCGTGGTCGTGCTGGTCCTGCTCGTCCTCTTCCTCAAGGACCACCCCGAGGGCCACGAGCCCGAGCCCTTCCCGCACCACGGCGCCGCGTACGTCCGCCGGCAGATCGCCGCGTCCTGGCGGGAGCCGGGGACCCGGCTCGGCCTGTGGGTGCACTTCACGACCCAGTTCCCGGCGATGGTGTTCCTGCTGCTGTGGGGCCTGCCGTTCCTCGTCCAGGCCCAGGGCCTGTCCCGGGCGGCGGCGGGCGAACTGCTGACGCTGGTCGTCCTCGCCAACATGGTCGTGGGTCTGGTCTACGGCCAGATCGTCGCCCGGCACCACGGCGCCCGGCTCCCGCTGGCGCTGGGCACGGTGGGCGCGACCGCCCTCGTCTGGGCGGTGACCCTCGTCTACCCCGGCGAGCACGCGCCGATGTGGCTCCTCGTCGTCCTCTGCGCGGTCCTCGGCGCCTGCGGCCCCGCCTCGATGCTGGGCTTCGACTTCGCCCGCCCCGCGAACCCGCCCGAGCGTCAGGGCACCGCCTCCGGCATCACCAACATGGGTGGTTTCACGGCCTCCATGACGACCCTGTTCGCGATCGGCGTGCTGCTGGACGCGACCGGCGACGACTACACGATCGCCTTCTCCTCGGTGTTCGTCCTCCAGGCCCTCGGCGTCAGCCAGATCCTGCGGCTGCGCAAGCGGGCGGCCCGCCGGGAACGCGAACGGCTGGTGGCGAGCCGGGTGGAGACGGTGCACGTGCCGGCGCAGGGCGTCGGATGACAGCGGGCACGGGCGGCCGGGTGATCGGGGAAACCCGGTTGTCCGTACGCCCGTTCGGCCCTTAGCGTCGGTGTCATCGACGTGTAGCTCAACAGCAGAGCGCCGGGCTTGAGACCCGGAGGGAGCGGGGGCGGCACCCGCCACGTCGGCTTATGAACAGCGACGCTGACCAGCAGCACCTCGCGCAGGCCGACCCGGCGTACGCCTCCGGGCAGTTGGCCAGGGCGCTCAGGACCGCGCTCACCCATGACGACCCCGACACCCGCCGCCGTGCCGGGGACCGCGGGCGTTCCTGGCGGGCCGTCCTCGCCGGCATGGCGGAGGGCGTCCTGGCGATCGGCTCCCGCACGCCCGTCGCGGGACTCCCCGCCTGGGTGACCCCCGAGGTGCTGCGCGGCGGCTTCGCCACCGGCGAGCCCGCCGCCGCCGGGCCCCTGACGGAGTACGAGAAGGAGGCGGCACGCGACGCCGGGGTGCCGTACGAGCGGCAGGCGCTGTTCGCGTACTGGCTCTCCGCGGACGGCCTGGGCCGGCTCTACGCCCTGCTGGACAGCGGACGCTACGAGGTGACCGTGCCGGAGGAGGCCGCCCTGCTCACCGTGGCCTGGCTGGCCCGCACCGGGCGGACCGGGGCCGCGGCCGCCCTCGTCGCCGAACTCGCCCCGTTCGCCGGGCGGCTGCGGTTCACCCCGCGTCCGGCCGGCCGCCCCGTGCCCGGGGCCGACGCCGTGCACCGGGCGACCGTCGCCGACGCCGGGGAGACCCTGGCCCGGCGCCGTCCCAGCAAGGCCGTGGAGACCCAGCGGGAGGCGCTGACCGTCTGGCAGCCGTTCGCCGACGCGCTCCTCACGCACTGGCTGGAGACCGTCGACGACGAGGGCACCCTCCGGATACCGGAGCGGGCCGCCCACGCCGACTGGTACGAGCGCGGCTCCGCCCTGCTCGGCCGCTACCACGAGCTGGCGCGCCGGCACACGTACTGCACCAAGCACCTCGATCCCCGGCAGAACCTGACGATCCTGCGCGGCGCGCTGGAGAAGACCGTCCACGGCCGGGGACCGGACCCGCGT
This sequence comes from Streptomyces sp. NPDC005811, assembly GCF_040630405.1. Taxonomy (NCBI): domain Bacteria; kingdom Bacillati; phylum Actinomycetota; class Actinomycetes; order Kitasatosporales; family Streptomycetaceae; genus Streptomyces; species Streptomyces sp. NPDC005811. The sequence goes on along the minus strand of NZ_JBEXXK010000007.1, from coordinate 193,077 downwards.
CGGCTGGGGCTGCTGCGGCACGCCGTCACGGCGATGGTGCGGCGGCGCGGACGGCCCGGTTCCGCCCGGCACACGGCCCTGCGCCGGGAGCAGGCCGCGCAGGCGGCGCTGCCCTCCCACCACGCGCTGGCCCAGCTGGTGCTGCGCCGGCTCTCCGGGCTGGAGCGGACGGTGGGCGTGGCCGATCCGCGGCCGCTGCTCGTGCCGGTGACGGAGGCCGAGGCGAGGGAGACCGGGCTGCCGGCGGGCGCCGTGATCCCGGCCGGGGTCCGCCGGCCCGTCGAGGGCGCGCTGAGCGCTTCCCTGGAGACGCTGGTGGAACGCGGTCTGGTGCCCTCGGCGGAGGTGCTCGCGGAGATCGTCCCGCAGCTCGTCGCCGTCACCGCCGCGCAGGCCTACCCGGAGGGCGTCCTGCGCACGCTGGCCGTCGCGCACCACCGTGCGTTCGCCGGCCGCCGCTCGCTGCTGTTGCTGAACCTCCAGCAGCAGGTGCGGATCGAGGAGCTGCCATGGGTGCGGGCCGTGGCCGGACAGCGCACCGAGGCCGGGGCCGACGGCGACGCGGTGGTCGCGCTGCGGCGGCTGGGCGAGCTGGCCGTGCAGGCGTTCCCCGCGACGATCCTGCCGAACCCGCTGGTCCGCGAACTGTCCGTGCTCGCCCGCCAGGCCGACCTCGGCGCACCCCTGGTGGAGGAGCTGGCCAACGACATCTTCATGGGCGCGTTCAGCCCGAAGTTCCTCGCCTCGGCACGGGTGGCGGCGGAGCTGCTCGGCGGCGGCTCGCTCTACGAGCGCTACTACCGCATCGACTACGCGGCCGTCCGCAACCTGGCGATCGCGGAGGTCGCCGAGGCCCTGACCCGCAAGGACCGGCCGCGGACCTCGCCGGGGTTCGGGAAGCTGTGCCGGGAGCGGGCGGAGGCCTTCTCCGCGGGGAGCCGGTCCCGGTCGTCCGGCTGGTCGGTGGCCGGGAACGGCACGGTGATCGAGCAGGCGCAGATCCTCACCACGCACAACCTGGCCACCCTGGTCCACCGGGTCGGCATCGCCCCGTCCCCGGGCTGGGCGGACCTGGCGCGCCGCAGCTTCGTCACCGTGTGCCGGCTGACCGGGCGGGTGCACGGCCAGGTGTTCCCGCTGGCCACGATCAAGGACGCGGCCTACGCCTGGCGGCAGATGATCTTCCAGCTGTCGCTGTGCGCGGCGCGGGAACGGGCCGCGACCCTCGCCTGGCTGTCCGAGGAGGCCGCCCGTCACCCGGGCCATGTCGGCGCCCGGCTCGCCCCGGCCCTGACCGGGCTGCGCCAGGTCGCCGAGGGCGGCCACGCCGACGACGGCACCGGCCGGATGTTCCTCGGCTGGGCGGTCGACGGCCACTGGCTCCAGCGGGAGCCGGAGGGGTACCGGGGCTAGGCGGTACCGCTCCGGTTCCGGTTCCGGCTCAGGTCCAGGCGATCAGCCGCTTCGGCTGCTCCAGGATCGCCGCCACGTCGGCCAGCACCTTGGACCCCAGCTCCCCGTCGACCAGACGGTGGTCGAAGGACAGCGCGAGGGTGGTGGCCTGGCGGGGCTTCACCTTGCCCTTGTGGACCCACGGCTGGAGCTTGATCGCGCCGACCGCGAGGATCGCCGACTCACCGGGGTTGAGGATCGGGGTGCCGGTGTCGACGCCGAAGACGCCGACGTTGGTGATCGTCACCGTGCCGCCCTGCATGGCGGCCGGGGACGTCCTGCCCTCCCGCGCGGTGGCGACCAGCTCGCTCAGGGACGCCGCCAGCTGCGGCAGCGTCTGGGCGTGCGCGTCCTTGATGTTCGGGACGAGCAACCCGCGGGGGGTGGCCGCCGCGATGCCCAGGTTGACGTAGTGCTTGACCACGATCTCCTGCGCCGCCTCGTCCCAGGCGGCGTTGATCTCCGGGTGGCGGCGGATCGCGACCAGCAGGGCCTTGGCGATCAGCAGCAGCGGGTTGACCCGCAGCCCCTGCATCCCGTACTTGTCGGGGTCCCGCTTGAGCTCCTCGACCAGCTTCAGCGTGCGCGTGACGTCGACCGTGATGAACTCGGTGACGTGCGGCGCGGTGAACGCCGAGCCGACCATCGCCGCCGCGGTCGCCTTGCGAACGCCCTTCACCGGGATACGGGTCTCCCGCACCGCGTCGTACGACGCGACGGGCGCCGGCGCGGGCGTGGTGACCGGTGCCGGCGCGGGGGCCTGGGCCGGGGCCGTGGTCTGCGGGGTCGCCGCCGCGTGCACGTCCTCCCGCGTGATGATGCCGTCCGGGCCGGTCGGGACCACGGAGGTGAGGTCCACGCCCAGGTCCTTGGCGAGCTTGCGCACCGGCGGCTTGGCCAGCGGCCGCTCCGTCACGGCCGGGGTGCCGGTGCCGCCGTGGCCGTTCAGCTCGGACTGCACGGCGGAGGAGGCGGCGGCCGCGGCGGGCTCCTGGGCCGGGATCGCGCTGCTCTTGCGGGGGCGGCGCTTGGTGGAGGAGGCGGCCACGCCGTACCCGACGAGCACCGGCGTGCGGCCGGAGCCCTCCGGCTTCTTCTCCTCGGGGGCCGGGGCGGCGGGGGCGGCCGGGGCTGCGGCCGTCTGCACCGGTGCCGGTGCGGGGGTGTCGGCGGGGGCCGCGCCGCCCGCCACGTCCACCGCGATGATCGACATGCCCACGTCCACCGTGGTGCCCTCGGGGAAGTGGAGCGCGCGCACCACACCGTCGTAGGGGATGGGCAGTTCGACGGCGGCCTTGGCCGTCTCGACCTCGCACACCACCTGGCCGTCGGTGACCGTGTCACCGGGCTGGACGTACCACTTGAGGATCTCGGCCTCGGTCAGGCCCTCGCCCACGTCCGGCATCTTGAACTCGCGTACGGACGCTTCCGTCATCGTCGTCACGACCCTCTCCTCAGTACGCCAGGGCACGGTCGACGGCGTCGAGCACCCGGTCCAGGCCCGGCAGGTACTCCTCCTCCAGACGGGCCGGCGGGTACGGGGCGTGGTAGCCGCCGACCCGGAGCACCGGGGCCTCCAGGTGGTAGAAGCAGCGCTCCGTGATCCGGGCGGCGATCTCCGCGCCGGAGCCGAAGAACACCGGGGCCTCGTGCACCACGACCAGGCGGCGGGTCTTCTCGACGGAGGCCTGGATCGAGTCGAAGTCGAGCGGGGAGACCGAGCGCAGGTCGAGGACCTCGAGGTTCTTGCCCTCCTCGGCGGCGGCTCCGGCCGCCTCCAGGCAGAGCTTCACCATCGGGCCGTAGGCGGCGAGGGTGAGGTCGGTGCCCTCACGGACCACCCGGGCCCTGTGCAGCTCGCCGGGGATGGCCTCGGTGTTGACCTCGCCCTTGTCCCAGTAGCGCCGCTTGGGCTCGAAGAAGATCACCGGGTCGTCGCTCTGGATGGCCTGCTGCATCATCCAGTACGCGTCGGAGGCGTTGGAGGGGGAGACCACCTTCAGGCCGGCGACGTGCGCGAACAGCGACTCAGGGGACTCGGAGTGGTGCTCGACCGCGCCGATGCCGCCGCCGTAGGGGATGCGCACGACGACCGGCATCTTGACCTTGCCCAGTGAGCGGGCGTGCATCTTGGCGAGCTGGGTGACGATCTGGTCGTAGGCGGGGAAGACGAAGCCGTCGAACTGGATCTCCACCACGGGGCGGTAGCCGCGCAGGGCGAGGCCGATGGCCGTGCCGACGATGCCGGACTCGGCGAGCGGGGTGTCGATGACACGGCTCTCGCCGAAGTCCTTCTGCAGGCCGTCCGTCACCCGGAAGACACCGCCGAGCTTGCCGACGTCCTCGCCCATGACGAGGACCTTCGGGTCGGTCTCCAGGGCGCGCCGCAGCGATTCGTTGATCGCCTTGGCCAGGGCCATGTTCTTGGATGTCGCCGTCTCAGCCATCTCAGTTACCCCCCTCGTCCGCGAACGACGCCTGGTAGGCGGCGAACTGGGCGCGCTCCTCGTCGACGAGCGCGTGCCCGTCCGCGTACACGTTCTCGAAGATGGCGAAGTGGTCCGGGTCCGGCATGGCACGGACCGCTTCGCGCACTCGCCTGCCCAACGCCTCGCTCTCGGCCTCGAGTTCCGCGAAGAATCCCTCGTCCGTGTGGTTTGAGGTCTCCAGGTGGCGGCGCAGGCGCAGGATCGGGTCCTTCGCCTCCCACGCCTCACGCTCCTCGTCGGCCCGGTACTTCGTCGGGTCGTCGGAGGTGGTGTGGGCGCCCATGCGGTAGGTGTACGCCTCGACGAGGGTCGGGCCCTCGCCGTTGCGGGCCCGCTCCAGGGCCCAGCGGGTGACCGCGAGGCAGGCCAGCACGTCGTTGCCGTCGACGCGGACGCCGGGGAAACCGAAGCCCTGGGCGCGCTGGTAGAGCGGGACGCGGGTCTGCTTCTCGGTCGGCTCGGAGATCGCCCACTGGTTGTTCTGGCAGAAGAACACCACCGGCGCGTTGTAGACGGCGGAGAAGGTGAAGGACTCGGCGACGTCGCCCTGGCTGGAGGCGCCGTCGCCGAAGTAGGCGATCACCGCGCTGTCCGCGCCGTCCTTGGCGATGCCCATCGCGTAGCCGGTGGCGTGCAGCGTCTGGGAGCCGATGACGATCGTGTAGAGGTGGAAGTTGTTGCCGTTGGGGTCCCAGCCTCCGTTGTTCACCCCGCGGAACATGCCGAGCAGGTTGGTCGGGTCGACCCCGCGGCACCAGGCGACGCCGTGCTCGCGGTAGGTCGGGAAGACGTAGTCGTCGTCGCGCAGCGCCCGGCCGGAGCCGATCTGGGCGGCCTCCTGGCCGAGCAGCGAGGCCCACAGGCCCAGCTCGCCCTGGCGCTGGAGGGAGGTGGCCTCGGCGTCGAAGCGGCGGGTGAGCACCATGTCGCGGTAGAGGCCGCGGAGCTCTTCGGGGGTGACGCCGGAGACGTACTTGTCGTACGCGGCGTTCTTGACGCGCTCGCCCTCGGGCGTCAGCAGCTGTACGAGCTCGGGCTCGGTGCCTGGCGCGTTCCTTGCGGTCGTGCGCTTGCCGGCCGTGCTCTTGGTTCCGGCGCTGCGTCGCGGTTTGCGCGCGGCAGTGCTCTCCACGGTCACGTGTGCTCCTCCGTCGGTCCGGCTACCCGGGTTCGCCGGGTTGCCAGTGCGGCTCATCTGCGCCTTCGCATCCGCACAGGGTGGGTGCGGCAAAACGGGCACAGATGTGACAGGTGCCCCGGCGAGCGCCCTGCAAGGGGCACGTTACCCAGTAGTCCACATTTCTGTGAAACCCCTCCTGACCTGCGTTTTTGCTTGGATTTCCAAGTAAATTCGCAAAATCGGGAACTCTTCCTGGTCACAGCCTTGCAGGGGGCCGGAACAAGGGCACGTTATCCCGGTGACCCAGGTCACGGGAAGAGTCCCCCGAATGCACTACGCGCGCGTGCCGCCCGGAAAGGGCTTCACGCGCGCGTGGCTGAAAAATGCCGGACGGGTCAGTTGCCCCCGAGGCCGGCGCCGAGGGTGGTGCTGCCCTGGTCGGTGCCGCCGTTCGAGGTGCCGTCGGTCGTGCCCTGGTCGGTGCCGCCGTCCGTCCCCGGGTCGCTCGTCGTCGGGTCGCTCGGCTCCTCCGAGGTCCCCGGGTCGGTCTCCGTGCCGGTCGGCTCGCTGGTGGCCGTCTCGGTGGGCGTGTACGACGGGGTGTACGAGGGGGTGTACGACGGCGTGTAGTTCGAACCGGAGTCCGAGCCGGTGCTGTCGTCGGAGGAGTCGTCCGAGGACTCCTCGGAGGCCTCGTCGCTCGGTGACTCGCTGGCCTCGGCGCTCTGGGACTGGCTCACGCTCGGGGACTCGGTGGTCTCGCTGTCGCCGCTGCTGGTGCCCTTGTTGTTCAGCGCGAGCGCCACACCGGCCGCGATGGCGATCACCGCGAGGACGGCCAGGATCCACAGCTTGCCGCGGCCGCTGCCCCGGTTCCCGTGGCCCTCGAAGCCGCCGTCGTCGCCGCTGCCGTAGCCCGTGGGCAGGATCGGCTGCGGGATCTGGGAGGTCATGCCGCCGTCGTGCTGGGGCATCATCGTGGTGCCCGCGTAGGGGCTCGCGGCGGTGCGGCCGTCGTGCATCGCGACCGGGCCGGTGTTCCAGGTGCCGGTGTGGCCGCCCTGGTCGTACAGCATCTGGAGCGCGTACTGGATGAGTCCGCGCATCTCCTCGGCCGTCTGGAACCGGTCGTCGGGCTCCTTGGCGAGGGACCGCATGACCAGTCCGTCGAGCTCCGGCGGGCACTCGCCCTCGGAGGTCTGCGACGGCGGCATCGGGATGTCCTGGACGTGCTGGTAGACCACCGACAGCGGGGTCTCGCCGATGAACGGAGGGCGCAGCGCGAGCAGTTCGTAGAGGAGGCAGCCCGTGGCGTACAGGTCGGAGCGGTAGTCGACGGCCTTGCCGAGCGCCTGCTCCGGGGAGAGGTACTGCGGGGTGCCCATGACCATGCCGGTCTGCGTCATCGTCGTGGACGCGCCGTGCAGGGCGCGCGCGATGCCGAAGTCCATCACCTTGACGGCGCCGTTGTGCGTGATGATCACGTTCGCGGGCTTGATGTCGCGGTGCACGATGCCGTGCTGGTGCGAGTAGGCGAGCGCCTCCAGCACACCGGAGACGATGATCAGGGCCTGCTCGGGCCCGGGCGCCTCGGCGTTGAGGAGGAGGTCGCGGATGGTGCGCCCCTCGACGATCTCCATGACGATGTACGGCACGCTCTGGCCGCCCACGAAGTCCTCGCCGGAGTCGTACACGGCGACGATCGCGTGGTGGTTGAGGCCGGCCACCGACTGGGCCTCGCGCGTGAAGCGGGCCTTGGAGGTGGGGTCCTCGGCGAGGTCCGCGCGCAGCAGTTTGACCGCGACGGTGCGGCCGAGTCGTACGTCCTCGGCCGCGAACACCTCGGCCATGCCGCCCCGACCGAGTCTGCGGGTCAGCCGGTACCGGCCGTCGCCGACCAGCCCGCCGTTGCCCCAGTTCTCCGGCGCGTCTGACATTCCGCCGCCAGTCGCCTCGGGGTCGGACGGGCCCTGGGGCTGCTGCTGTGCCATCAGTCCTCGCCGTCGTTTCTGCCCGCGGTGCGCGCGGTGTTGTTACGGTCTCCGTCGGCCACGCTACAGCCTTCGCGCAAGCCTCCGGTCCTGGATGAGCCCCTGCCGGGCTCCGCCGCCGGTCGGAGACGGACCGGTCATCAAACCCGTACCACCGGCCGGCGCGCAAATTCTGTGTACCGGCCGCAAGCCACCTGTAACGCTTCCGCGACGCTTCTTTCTCGTAGGGTCACGGAACGGGCACCGAGCTTGACGTGTCAGTGCCCTGCGGCAGACTTGGCCGGGAATAGCACTTTCGATCAATGACAGTCAACGGAAGAGAGACGCCCGGCGGCGGACGACGGCGCCTCAGGGCCTACGGGGGACGCGGAACATGAGCCAGGACGGCGCCCAGGGCGCGCACGCGGGGCGGGCGCTGGCCAATGGCCGGTATCAGCTGCGCGATCTGCTCGGCCAGGGCGGCATGGCCTCGGTGCACCTCGCCTACGACTCGGTCCTCGACCGTCAGGTCGCGGTCAAGACCCTGCACACCGAACTCGGCCGTGAGCAGGCCTTCCGTGAGCGCTTCCGGCGCGAGGCCCAGGCAGTGGCCAAGCTCACGCACACCAACATCGTCTCGGTGTTCGACACCGGCGAGGACGAGATGGGCGGCCTGACGACGCCGTACATCGTCATGGAGTACGTGGAGGGCCGCCCGCTCGGCTCCGTGCTCGACGAGGACGTGCGGCAGCAGGGCGCGATGCCCGCCGACAAGGCACTGAAGATCACCGCGGATGTACTGGCGGCGCTGGAGATCAGCCACGAGATGGGGCTGGTCCACCGCGACATCAAGCCGGGCAACGTGATGATGACCAAGCGCGGCGTCGTCAAGGTGATGGACTTCGGCATCGCCCGCGCGATGCAGTCCGGTGTCACGTCGATGACGCAGACCGGCATGGTCGTCGGCACCCCGCAGTACCTCTCGCCCGAACAGGCCCTGGGCCGGGGCGTGGACGCCCGCTCCGACCTGTACTCGGTCGGCATCATGCTGTTCCAACTGGTCACCGGGCGGCTGCCGTTCGACGCGGACTCGCCGCTGGCGATCGCGTACGCGCATGTACAGGAGGAGCCGGTGGCGCCCTCCTCGATCAACCGGGCGCTGCCGCCGGCCGTGGACGCGCTGGTCGCCCGCGCCCTGAAGAAGAACCCGAACGACCGCTTCCCGAGCGCCGTCGCCATGCGCGACGAGTGCCTGCGGATCGCCGCCTCGCTCCAGCCGGCGCCGCCGAGCATCGTCCCGGGCACCCCGGTGCAGAGCGGCTCGGGCGTGGGCTCCGCGGTGTTCCCGCCGGTCGGCCAGAACACGCCGCAGCCGCCCCTGGGCAACGTGCAGACGCCGTACCAGCCGGCGCCGACCCCGAACCCGTACGGCGCCCCGACCCCGCCGAACGCCTCCTACGGCTACCCGCAGCAGCCCGGCTACCAGACGCCCGCCCCGGCCTACGGCCACCAGCAGGGGCCGCCCACGCCCCCGGCGTACAACCTCTCCCCGCAGCCCCCGGCGCCCGTGCCCGCGGGCGGCGGCAAGGGCAACAAGCCGGTGGTGATCGGTTCGGTCCTGGTCGCGGTGGTGACGGTGGGCGCGTTCCTGCTGAGCCTCGCCGTCACCGACGGCGGTGACGACGAGGGCGGCACCGGCGGCACCAGCGCCTCCCCCTCGGCGACGAGGGCGGCGGGCTACCGCGGCCCGGACACCGCCAAGACGATCGAGTCGACGGAGTGCTCCGAGCCGGAGGAGTCGTACAACGACCCCGACAAGGTCCGGGTGCCGAACTTCAAGTTCAAGTACATCCAGTCGGTCAAGGCCTGCTTCCAGGCGGCCGGCTGGAAGATGAAGATCAAGTACGTGGACGAGAACACCTACGGCGACGGCGCGGTGATGGACCAGTTCCCGTCCGCCGGTACCGACGTCGACCCCTCGGACGTGCCGGAGATCGAGCTGAGCGTGTCGACGGGCGATCCGGCGTCCTGACCGGCCCGGCGGCAGAGGAAAGGGCCCGGCGTGGACGCCGGGCCCTGTTGTTGTCTACGACTGTGGAAAACGCTGCGCCCCGAGGGCTGCCGTGCCTAGAGGTACGGCCCGCCCGTGCGGCCACCCGCGCGGGGGTCGTCGACCCCCTCGTGACCGCCCACCCCCGGCGGCAGCGCCCGGCGCATCTGCTCCAACTGCGCCCGCGCGGCCATCTGCTGGGCGAACAGCGTGGTCTGGATGCCGTGGAAGAGCCCCTCCAGCCAGCCCACCAACTGGGCCTGCGCGATGCGCAGTTCCGCGTCGCTGGGGGTGGAGTCCTCGTTGAACGGCAGGGACAGCCGCTCCAGCTCCTCGACGAGCTCCGGCGCCAGGCCGTCCTCGAGTTCCTTCACCGAACTGGAGTGGATCTCCTTCAGCCGGGCCCGGCTCGCCTCGTCCAGGGGAGCCGCGCGTACCTCCTCCAGCAACTGCTTGATCATGCTGCCGATCCGCATGACCTTCGCCGGCTGCTCGACCTGCTCCGTCACCGGGATCTCACGGGAGTCCTCGTCGGCGTCGACGCCACCGAGTGCCATACCGTCCTGGCCCACGACCAGGATCTTCTGGGCGGTCTCCGGCGACCTTTCGTTCCTCGGCATCTCCATGCCGCCATTCTCTCGCACCCCTCCACCTCATCACCGTGGTGCCCCCCATGAAGGAAGATCCACCATTTCCGCACGGCACGCGTTCGGTGTAGTCCGGTATGCGGCGCTTTGGCGGGGGTGTGAGTCTGAGGGCGTGACTCGATTGCGGCGGGGGTTGTGCGCGGTGGGGGTGCTGGTGCTGCCGTACGGGGCCGTGTCGACGTACGCGGCCGTCTCGTCGTACGGAGCCGTTTCGACGTACGGGAGCGTTTCGTCGTACGGGGCCGTCTCGACGTACGGGAGCGACGCGTCGTACGGCGGTGTCCCCACGCGCGACCGGCGCGGCCGTGGGTACGGCGAGGGTGCGACCGACGACAGGGGCCCGGCGCACCACAGGGGCCCGGAGACGGCCGCCTCCCGCTCCGCCTCCGCTTCCTCCTCCCCCGAACCCGACCGGGCCGGAAGCCGGGCCGGTGAGGGGCGGGCGCGGCCCGGGCGGCCGGACGAGGAGAAGGGCGCGGCCCAGGACGAGGACGACACGGGCCAGGAGTCCGGGGACGGCGGGGACGGCGGAGACGGCGGGGAGGGGACGGACGGCACCGGCGCCACCGAGGGTTCCGGTGACACCGGCTCCGGCGACGCCGGCGACTCCGAGGGCGCCGGCGACCCGGACGCCGAGGCCGGAGCCGAGTCGCCGCCGGAGGCCGCCGTCGCGCCGGAGGCCTCCGCGCCGCAGGACGGGGCGGGACCGGCCGCCGCGGCGGGGGAGCGGGCCGACGGGCCCGTGCTGCGGATCCTGCCGCTGGGCAGCGGTCTGGTCCTCATCGGGCTCGGGCTGGGCCTCGGCCTCGCCGCGCTCCGGCTGCGGCGGTCCTGAACGGGCCCGCTACGGCACGACCAGCAGCACCTTGCCCACGTGGCCGCTCTCCTCGACGACCCGGTGCGCCGCGGCCGCGTCGCTCATCGGGATCTCCCGGTCGACGACGGGACGGACGTGGCCCTCCGCGAGCAGGGGCCAGACGTGTTCGCGCACGGCGGCGACGATGGCCGTCTTCTCCGCGAGCGGACGGGCCCGCAGCGAGGTCGCGCTGATCGCGGCGCGCTTGGTCAGGAGCGCCGCGATGTTCAGCTCGGCCTTGATGCCGCCCTGCATACCGATGATCGCGAGCCGGCCGTTGACGGCGAGGCTCTGGACATTGCGGTCCAGGTACTTCGCCCCCATGTTGTCGAGGATCACATCGGCGCCCGCGCCCCCGGTGGCCGCCTTCAGCTCGGCGACGAAGTCCTGCTCGCGGTAGTCGATCAGGATGTCCGCGCCCAGCTCGGCGCAGCGCTCCAGCTTCTCCTTGGTGCCGGCGGTCACCGCGACCTTGGCGCCGACGGCCTTGGCCAGCTGGATCGCCATGGTGCCGATGCCGCTGGAGCCGCCGTGCACGAGCAGGGTCTCGCCGGGGCGCAGCTGGGCGACCATGAACACGTTCGACCAGACCGTGCAGGTCACCTCGGGGAGGGCGGCGGCCTGCCGGAGGTCGACGCCCTCGGGCACGGGCAGCAGCTGCCCGGCCGGAACGGCGACCTTCTCGGCGTATCCGCCGCCCGAGAGCAGCGCGCACACCTCGTCGCCGACGGACCAGTCGGAGACCCCGGGGCCGAGCGCGGCGATCCGGCCGGAGCACTCCAGGCCGGGGTGGCGGGAGGCGCCGGGCGGCGGGTCGTAGAAGCCCTGCCGTTGCAGGATGTCGGCGCGGTTGACGGCGCCGGCCACCACCTCGACCAGGACCTCGCCCTCGGCGGGCACGGGATCGGGGACCTCGTCCCACACCAGCGCCTCGGGACCACCAGGTTCGGGAATCGTGATCGCATGCATGAAGGGGACGCTACCCCGCGTCCCCGACGCGGCATCCCCCGGAAATCGGCGTGCGATCACCGATGAGTTCGGTGGACGGTAAAGGTCTCCCCATGCGTAGCCCGAGTACGCGGAAGGACACCCCATGAGTCGGCACACCGCAGACCCGGCCATCGAGACCGCGGGCCTGGTGAAGACGTTCGGCGGGACCAGGGCCGTGGCCGGCGTCGACCTCACCGTGCCGGCGGGCACGGTCTACGGCCTCCTCGGCCCCAACGGCGCCGGCAAGACGACCACGGTGAAGATGCTCGCCACGCTGCTGCGGCCCGACGGCGGCGAGGCCCATGTCTTCGGCCACGACGTGGTCCGCGAGGCCGACGAGGTGCGCGGCCTGGTGAGTCTCACCGGGCAGTACGCGTCCGTGGACGAGGACCTGACCGGCACCGAGAACCTGGTGCTGCTCGGCCGGCTGCTGGGACACGCCAGGAAGGCCGCCCGGGAGCGGTCCGCGCAGCTGCTGGCCGCGTTCGGGCTGGCGGACGCGGCCGGGAAGCAGGTCAAGCACTACTCGGGCGGCATGCGGCGCCGTATCGACATCGCCGCGTCCATCCTCAGCACCCCCGACCTGCTGTTCCTGGACGAGCCGACCACCGGTCTGGACCCGCGCAGCCGCAACCAGGTGTGGGACATCGTGCGGGCGGTGGTCGCGCAGGGTACGACCGTGCTGCTGACCACGCAGTACCTCGACGAGGCCGATCAGCTCGCGTCCCGGATCGCCGTCATCGACCACGGGCGGGTGATCGCCGAGGGCACGAAGGGCGAGCTGAAGGCGTCCGTCGGCGCGGGGTCCGTGCATCTGCGGCTGCGGGACGCGGGGCAGCGGCCGGAGGCCGAGCGGGTGCTGCGGCTGGTGCTGGACGCCGAGATCCAGCGCGACCCCGATCCGGTGACGCTGACGGCCCGGCTCGCCGCGGCGCTCGGCGACACGGCCGCCGAGCAGGTCTCCCGCGCCCTCGGCGAACTCGCCCGCGCCGGGATCACCGTCGACAACTTCTCCCTCGGCCAGCCCAGCCTGGACGAGGTGTTCCTGGCCCTCACCGGACACGACACGACCGCGAACTCCCCGAAGGACGAGGTGGCGGCATGAGCACCACGACGACCACGGAGACCCGGGAACTCGCCCCGGTGAGCGCCGAGTCGCTGGCCGCGCTGCTCGTGGCCGGCGACCGGCCGGCGCGGCCCAGCGCCTGGTCGGCGTCCCTCACCTTCGGCTGGCGGGCGATCCTGAAGATCAAGCACGTGCCGGAGCAGCTCTTCGACGTCACCGCGTTCCCGATCATGATGGTGCTGATGTACACGTACCTGTTCGGGGGCGCCCTGGCCGGCTCCCCGCAGGAGTACATCCAGTTCCTGCTGCCGGGCATCCTGGTGATGTCGGTCGTGATGATCACGATGTACACGGGCGTCTCGGTGAACACCGACATCGAGAAGGGCGTCTTCGACCGGTTCCGCTCGCTGCCGATCTGGCGGCCGTCGACGATGGTCGGCTATCTCCTCGGCGACGCGCTGCGCTACACCATCGCCTCCGTCGTGATGCTCACCGTCGGACTCGCCCTCGGCTACCGGCCGGACGGCGGCGTCGGCGGGGTGGTCGCGGGGATCGCCCTGCTGGTCGTCTTCTCGTTCGCCTTCTCGTGGATCTGGACCATGTTCGGGCTGCTGCTGCGCACCGAGAAGTCGGTGATGAGCGTCAGCATGATGGTGATCTTCCCGCTCACCTTCCTGTCCAACGTGTTCGTCGACCCGCACACCATGCCCGGCTGGCTCCAGGCCTTCGTCAACAACAGCCCGGTGACCCATCTGTCGTCGGCGGTGCGGGGCCTGATGGCCGGGGACCGGCCGGTCGCCGAGATCGCCTGGTCGCTGGGGTGGGCCGGGCTGTTCGTGCTGGTCTTCGGGCCGGTCACCATGCGGCTGTACAACCGCAGGTGACGGCGGTCCGGCGCACGGCCGCTCAGTCGACGCGCACGATCGTGATGAGCCGGTCCGTCAGTTCCAGGACGCCGACGGCGGGGTCGTCGTAGGCGAGGACCCGGTGGCCGCGGACGACGCTGACCACCAGGTCGTCCGTCTCGCGCGGACCGCGGCCCGCCTCCGCCTTGGTCACGGTCCGCTCGACGAGGTCCAGCCCGCTGCCCTGCTGTATCAGGTCCTCCATCACCAGGCCGGCCGACGGGCTGAGCACGCTGAGCCCCAGCAGCCGTCCGGCCGCCCCGGCGCTGGTGATGACCTCGTCGGCGCCGGACTGCTTCAGCAGCGGCGCGTTCTCCTCCTCGCGCGCCGCGGCCACGATCTTCGCGGACGGGTTGAGCTGGCGGGCCGTCAGCGCCACCAGGACGGCCGTGTCGTCGCGCTGGGTGGCGATGACGATCTTCCCGGCCCGCTGCACCTCCGCCCGCCGCAGCACATCGCTGCGGGTGGCGTCCCCGACCACGCCCTCGTAGCCCTCGGCGGTCGCCGCGTCGATCGCCTTCGAGCTGGGGTCGATCACCACGACCTGGTCCTTGCGCAGCCCCGAGGCACAGGCCGTCCGGATCGCGGACCGCCCCTTCGTGCCGAAGCCGACGACGACAATGTGGTCGCGCAAGGGGACCTCCGGTGCGGGGAACGGACACGGGCCCTGGGACCGTGTTGCTTCATGACGGGTGGGGACCCGCCGGGAACCATGGTGCCCATCGATCGGATCACGGCCACAGGGGGCACGCGATGAAGGACCAGGAACGACAGCCCACCGGGCCGGTGCGGCTCTCTCTCGTCAGGTCCCTCTGGTACCGCTCCCGCCGTGAGGCACGCGACGACGCCGAGGCGGGGCGCTCCATCACCATGCCGGTGAGCGTCGGCGCGCCCCCGCTCCAGCAGGTGCTGCGCCGCCTCGCCATGGGACTGCTGGTGCTGGCCCTGACCACGGTGATCGTCTACGCCGACCACGAGGGCTACAACGACAACTCCGACGGTTCCGTGGACCTCCTGGACTCCGCCTACTACGCCACGGTCACCCTCTCCACCACCGGCTACGGCGACATCACCCCCGTGAGCGACACGGCCCGGCTGGTCAACATCCTCGTCATCACCCCGCTGCGCGTGCTGTTCCTGATCATCCTGGTCGGCACCACCCTGGAGGTGCTCACCGAGCGCACCCGGCAGCAGGTCCGCATCCACCGCTGGCGGATGCGCACCCGGGACCATGTCGTGGTCGTCGGATACGGCACGAAGGGCCGGCACGCGGTCCAGACGCTCGTCGGGCAGGGCATCGCCAAGGACCGGATCGTGGTCGTCGACGCCCAGCGCAAGGCCACCGAATCGGCCGGCGACGACGGGCTGGTGACCGTCACCGGGGACGCCACCCGCAGCGAGGTGCTGCGGCGGGCGGAGGTGCAGCACGCCTCCCGGGTGATCGTCGCCCCGCAACGCGACGACACGGCCGCCCTGGTGACGCTGACCGCCCGGCAGCTCAACCGGCGCGCCACGATCGTGGTGGCGGCCCGGGAGGACGAGAACGTGCCCCTGCTCCGGCAGTCCGGCGCGAACACCGTGGTCACCAGCTCCTCGTCCGCGGGACGGCTGCTGGGCGTCTCGATGGTCAGCCCGACCGTGGCGAAGACCCTGGAGGACCTGATGACCCTCGGGAGCGGACTGACCCTCTTCGAACGCCCGGTCACCGAGAGCGAGGAAGGACAGTCGCCGCGCAGCTCCACGGACCTGGTCGTGGCCGTCGTACGGGGCCGGCAACTGCTGGACTACGCCGATCCCCGCCTCACCCAGCTCCAGCAGGGGGACCGCGTGATCACGGTCCGCCGGGCGGTTCCGGCGCCCGAACAGGTGTGACGGGGTCCGCCATGCGGGTGTTTCACGTGAAACAGGCTGCCACCCCGGCTGTCGCCCACGGCAGGTCGAGGAGTTCCGTCCGCTGACCCGCCCGCGCTCCCCCCGGGGGTACGACGGCCAGCGCGTCGGCCGCCGCGACGCCCCGGAGCATCGCCGGGCCGTTGTAGTGCAGCGGGACGACATGATCGCCGCGCAGCACCACGGGAACGAGCCGGGTGTCCTGGGGATGCCCCTGCACCTCGTCCCGCAGGGGCAGCGCGTACCGCTCCTGGGCGGAACGGGCGGACAGGGTGCGCAGCAGGGGCTCGGCGAGCGTGAGCAGCCCGGAGACGGCCGCGAGGGGGTTGCCGGGCAGGCCGACGAGGTGCTGCTCGTCCTTGGTGCGGGCCAGCAGCATGGGGTGCCCCGGGCGCACCTGGACACCGTCCACGAGGAGTTCGGCGCCGATGCGGCGCAGGACGGGGTGGACGTGGTCGACGGGCCCGGAGGCGGTCCCGCCGGTGGTGAGGATCAGGTCGGCGGAGGACCTGCTGACGGCCTTGTGCAGGGCCTTCTCGTCGTCGCCGATCCGCCGCACGGCGACCACCTCGGCGCCCAGGGCCCGCAGCCACGGCGGCAGCATGGGGCCGAGCGCGTCCCGGATGAGCCCGTCGTGCGGGCGGCCCTCGGTGAGCAGTTCGTCGCCCAGCACGAACACCTCGGCCCGCGGCCGCGGTACGGCGGACAGGGTGTCGTACCCGGCGGCCGCGGCGAGGCCGAGGACGGCCGGGGTCACCACCGCGCCGACGGGCAGCAGTTGATCGCCGCTGCGGCACTCCTGCCCGCGGGGGCGGATGTCCTGGCCGTGGCTCATGTCCCGGGTCGGGTGCAGCCGGCCCTGGGCGTCGGTGCGGCCGTGCTCGCTGCGCAGGACCGCCGTGGTGTCCGGGGGGATCCGGGCGCCGGTGGCGATCCGGACGGCCTCGCCGTCGGCGAGGGGTTCGGGCGCGGTACTGCCCGCCAGCACGCCCTCGTCCCGGACCCGCCAGGGGCCGGGGCCCGCCACCGCCCAGCCGTCCATCGCGGAGGTGTCGAAGGAGGGCAGGTCGGTGAGCGCCGTCAGCGGACCGGCCAGGACCAGCCCGAGGGCGTCGCCGAGGGGCACGGAGACGGGCGCGCGGCGTGCGGCCGAGGCCCGGGACGCACGGGCGGCGACGGCCCGGGCCTCGGGCCAGGAGGTGGCGTGGTGCCGGTGGCCGTGACGTTCGGCCGCAGGGGCCGAGGCCTCCCGGGTGCGGGAGCCGTGGGTGGGGGCGGTGCCTTCGGTCCGTGCGCCGGTCTGCCCGGGGGCGGGGGCGCCGGTGGGGCGGGCGGGGCCCTTGCCGTCGTTCACGAGGGCGAGCACCTCCTCGACGTCGAAGCCCTCGGCATCGGGGGCCTCGGTGTCCTGGCCCGCACGGATGCCGCGGCGGGTCATCCGGCGTCCGGTGCCGTGTCACCGGTCCCGGTGGCGGCGGAGCCGTCGGGGCCTGCCGCCTTCGTCTTCTCCGGCTCCTCGGCCTCCTTCGCCTCGTTCGCCCAGCGCAGCGCCAGGGCGGCGGCCTTGCGGGCGGCCTCGGCGACGGCCTCGGGGCCTCCCTGGGCCTGTGCGGCCGCGTAGCCGACCAGGAAGGTGGTCAGCGGTGCGGCGGGCCGGGCCACGCCGTGGGCGGCGTCCCGGGCGAGATCGAGCAGCACCCCGGTGTCGACCTCCAGGTCGATGCCCAGCTCGTCCTTGACTGCGGAAATCCATTCGTCCAACACGTGGTCATGCTCCCTGATGCGGGCCCGGGCGGTGGCGATGTCGTCCCAGGTGTCGCAGTCGAAGGACGCGACGGGGTCGGGGACGCGGGTGAGGTCGAGTCCGGCGGTCAGCCGGCGCAGGGGCAGCCCCGTGAGGCCGCCGGGGGCGGCGCCGAGCGGCGCCAGTTCGCGGCGCAGGGCGGCGGTCCGGTACACGGCGACGAGCGGCTGGTCGCGGCCGTCGGCGTCGGTGAGCAGCGCGCCCTCCGCGGTGCCCGCGCGCAGGGCGGCCAGCAGCCGCCGCACGGTGCCGGCGGCGAGGAAGGGCAGATCGGCGGAGAGGACGAGGACGTCGTCGGCCGTGGTGCGGCGCAGTCCGGCGTCGAGCGCGGCCACCGGGCCACCGCCCGGCGGGTCCTCACGCGCCCAGCGCACGGGCCGGGCGGTGGGCCGGGGATCGGCGACCACGACGGTGGTACGGGCGTCGGCGCAGGCGGCGAGCACCCGGTCCAGCAGCGCCCGGCCGCCCACGCGCACCCCCGGCTTGTCGGCTCCGCCGAGACGCCGGGCGCCGCCGCCCGCGAGCACGACGGCGTCGTACGCGGCGGCGGCCGGCCCCGGTGGACGGCCTCCGGGGGTGCCGGGGGGTTCGGACGAGGTCACCCCCTGAGTATGCGGGCCTCCTCGATCACAGGGAACGCGGGGAGCCGCGTGATCACAGGGTGCGCAGCAGAACCGCGGGCTGTTCCACGCAGTCCGCCACATACCGCAGGAAGCCTCCGGCGGTGCCGCCGTCGCAGACCCGGTGGTCGAAGGTGAGGGAGAGCTGCACCACCTGGCGCACGGCCAGTTCGCCCTCGTGGACCCAGGGCTTGGGCACGATCCGGCCGACGCCCAGCATGGCCGCCTCGGGGTGGTTGATGATCGGCGTGGAGCCGTCGACGCCGAACACCCCGTAGTTGTTCAGCGTGAAGGTCCCGCCGGTCAGTTCGGCGGGGGTGAGCCGGCCGTCGCGGGCCACGTCGGTGAGCCGGGCGAACTCCGCGGTGAGCCCCTCGGCGTCCCGGGCGTGGGCGTCGCGGACGACGGGCACGACCAGCCCCCGATCGGTCTGCGCGGCGAAGCCCAGGTGCACCTGGTCGAACCGGACGATCTCCCGCGCCTCGAGGTCGACGGTCGAGTTCAGCTCCGGGAACCGGGCCAGGGCGGCGGTGCAGATCCGGGCCAGCAGCGCGAGGAGGGAGATCTTCGGGCCGCCGGCGGCGTTCATCGCGGCACGGGCGCGCATCAGCTCCGTCGCGTCGGCGTCCACCCAGCAGGTCGCGTCGGGGATCTCACGACGGCTGCGGGAGAGCTTGTCGGCGACGGCGCCCCGGACGCCCTTGAGGGGGACGCGATGGCCGCCGGTGAGGGCGGAGGGCACGGGGGCGGGCGAGGGTTCGGAGGTGGGCACGGGGGCGGGCTCGGGGGCGGCCACCGCCGCCCGCAGGGCGTTCTCCACGTCCACGCGCAGGATGAGGCCGTCGCGTCCGGAGCCCGTCAGCTCCCGCAGATCCAGGCCGCCCTCCCGGGCAAGGCGCCGCACCAGGGGGGAGATCACGGCGACCGGCCCCGCGGGCCCTGTGACCGGGGCGGCGGGCACGACGGGGGCGGCAGGCGCGGATGCGACCGAGCTGGGCGGCGCCAGGGATGGCGAGTGCGCGGGCCGTACTCGCCTGCGCCGCGCCGGTGCCTCCGAGGTGCCGTACCCCACCAGCACGTTGCCCGAGCCCTCGGCCGGGCCGCCGGAGGCCGGGGCGCCGGAGGCCGGGCCGCCGGCGGCCGGGGCGCCGACCGCGACCGTGATCAGCGGGGCGCCGACGGGCAGTTCGGTGCCCTCCTCGCCGAAGCGGGCGGTGACCACCCCGCCGTAGGGGCAGGGCACCTCGACCATCGCCTTGGCCGTCTCGACCTCGACGACCGGCTGGTCCACGGCGACGACGTCGCCGACCTGGACGAGCCAGCGCACGATCTCCGCCTCGGTGAGACCCTCACCGAGGTCGGGCAGCTTGAACTCCAGCACCTGTGCCATCAGTTCCCGGCCTCCCACTGCAGCCGTGCCACGGCGTCGAGGATGCGGTCGACGCCGGGCAGGTGGTGGCGCTCCAGCATCGGCGGCGGATACGGGATGTCGAAGCCGGCGACCCGGAGCACCGGCGCCTCCAGGTGATGGAAGCAGCGCTCCGTGACGCGGGCCGCGATCTCCCCGCCGGGGCCGCCGAAGGAGCCCGACTCGTGGACGACGACCGCCCGCCCGGTGCGGCGCACCGACGCGGCGACCGTCTCGTCGTCGAAGGGCACCAGGGAGCGCAGATCGACGACCTCCAGGTCCCAGCCCTCGGCCCGGGCCGCCTCGGCGGCCTCGAGGCACACGGGCACCGAGGGGCCGTAGGTGATCAGGGTCGCGCTGGAGCCGGAACGGCGCACGACGGCGCGTCCGATCGGGTCGACCGTCTGCGGATCCTCGGGGTTCCAGGTGTCCTTGGACCAGTAGAGCCGCTTGGGTTCGAGTACGACGACCGGGTCGTCGGAGGCGATGGCGGCGCGCAGCAGGCCGTAGGCGTCGGCCACCGTGGCGGGCGTGACGACGTGGAGCCCCGGGGTCGCCATGTAGTAGGCCTCGGAGGAGTCGCTGTGGTGCTCGACTCCGCCGATGCCGCCGCCGTAGGGGACGCGGATCGTGATCGGCAGCGGCATCCGGCCGCGGGTGCGGTTGCGCATCCGGACGACATGGCTGATGAGCTGCTCGAACGCCGGGTAGGCGAAGGCGTCGAACTGCATCTCGACGACCGGGCGCAGGCCGTACATGGCCATGCCGACGGCGGTGCCGAGGATGCCGGCCTCGGCGAGCGGGGTGTCGGTGCAGCGGTCCTCGCCGAACTCCTTCGCGAGCCCGTCGGTGACCCGGAAGACACCGCCGAGGGTGCCCACGTCCTCGCCCAGGACGTGCACGGCCGGGTCGGCGGCCATCGCGTCGCGCAGCGCGCGCGTGAGGGCCTGCGCCATGGTGGCGGGCTTGAGGGCGACGGTGGTCATCGGTGGGCGCCTTCCTGCTCCGCCGCGAGTTCGGCCTCCAGCAGGGCGCGCTGTTCGCGCAGCTGGGGGGTGTCCTCGGCGTACACGTGGGCGAAGAGGTCCCTCGGGTCCAGGGCCGGGTCCTGGTTCATCCGGGCGCGCAGGTCGGCGGCCATCGTCTCGGCGGCGTCCCGCGCGCTCCGCCGGGCGTCGTCGTCGAGCATCCCGCGCGCGGTGAGCTCGTGGTCCAGGAGCAGGATCGGGTCGTGCTCGCGCCAGGTCTCGACCTCGGCGTCGCCCCGGTAGCGGGTGGCGTCGTCGGCGTTGGTGTGGGCGTCGATCCGGTACGTGACGGCCTCGACGAGGGTGGGGCCGCCGCCCTCGCGGGCACGGCGCACGGCGTCGGTGAGAACCTCGTGCACGGCGGCGGCGTCGTTGCCGTCGACCAGGCGGCCCGGCATGCCGTAGCCGACGGCCTTGTGGGCGAGGGAGGGGGCGGCGGTCTGCTTGGCGAGCGGTACGGAGATCGCGAAGCCGTTGTTCTGGACGAGGAAGACGACCGGGGCCTGCCAGACGGCGGCGAAGTTCAGCGCCTCGTGGAAGTCGCCCTCGCTGGTGCCGCCGTCGCCGACCAGGGCCAGCGCCACCACGTCGTCGCCCTTGAGGCGGGCGGCGTGCGCGAGGCCCACGGCGTGCGGGAGCTGGGTGGCGAGCGGGGTGCACAGGGGAGCCACCCGGTGCTCGTACGGGTCGTAGCCGGTGTGCCAGTCGCCGCGCAGCAGGGTGAGCGCCTCGACCGGGTCGACCCCGCGGGCGACGACCGCGAGGGTGTCGCGGTAGCTGGGGAACAGCCAGTCGCGGTCCTCCAGGGCCAGCGCGGCGGCCACCTCGCAGGCCTCCTGGCCGGTGCTCGACGGGTAGACCGCGAGCCGTCCCTGCTTGGTGAGGGCGGTGGCCTGCGCGTTGTAGCGGCGGCCGAGCACCAGTTGGGCGTACAGCCGCCGCAGCAGCTCCGGATCGGCCTTCGCGGCCCGCTCGGTGCCGAGGACGCGGTAGGGCTCCGCGTCGGGCAGCAGCGGCGCGGGGTCGGTGCGGGGCTGCCAGGCGGGCGGCGGGGTCGGCCGGTACGCGCCCCGCTGCTCCATGACCGTCATGACGGCACCTCCTCGTGGGAGCGGCTCTGGGAGACGGGTCGGCTTGTGACCCGCCTCACCTACCGATTGTTCGGTCGTCGGCACATTTTGGCTACAGGCACCCTCAGGCTGTGGACAAACGGTTCTCCACAACCTGAGATGGATGCAGGACGTCCATGGCGGAGAGGCGGGGGGACATGGCACCTGAACAAATGGCCGAGCACCCGAGGAACGCGACGCCCCCGGAGAACGCGGCGGCCGGAACGGGCGGGGAGGGCGGGGAGGGCGGGGCGTACGCGCCGGAGCTGCCCCCGGCCCGGCCGCTCGACGCCATCGACCGGGACATCCTCCAGATGCTCCAGGCCGACGGCCGGGCCTCGATACGGTCGGTCGCCGAACGGGTGCACGTCTCGCGCGCCAACGCCTACGCGCGGATCAACCGGCTCGTCGAGGACGGCGTCATCCGGGGGTTCGGCGCCCGGGTCGACCATGAGCGCGCGGGCCAGGGGACGAGCGCCTACATCACCCTGAAGATCGTGCAGAACACCTGGCGGACCGTGCGCGCGCAGCTGCGCCAGCTGCCCGGCGCCTCCCACATCGCCCTCGTCGGGGGCGACTTCGACGTCCTGCTGCTGGTGCACACGCCCGACAACAGGGCGCTGCGCGAGGTGGTGCTGACCCGGCTCCAGGCCATCCCCGAGGTGCTCAGCACCCGCACACTGCTGGTGTTCGAGGAGGAGGACCTGGAACCGCAGAGCTAGGTCGTGTCCGGCCCAGGTCGTGTCCGGCCTAGTGCTCGGTGCGCAGACCTGCGAAGACCAGGCGCACCACCGCGTCGGCCACGTCGGCCTCGGCCATCCCCCGGCCGCCCGGCCGGTACCACTCGACGATCGAGTTGATCATCCCGAAGACCAGTCGGGTGGCGAGCCGCACCTCCACGTCGCCGCGCACGTCCCCGTCGGCGGCGGCCGCGTTCAGCAGGTCGGCGACCCGGTGGTCGAAGTCGCGCCGCCGCTCCAGGGCCCACCGCTCGGTGTCGGTGTTGCCGCGCACCCGCAGCAGCAGGGTGACGTACGGCAGTTCGCCGATGAGGACCTCGACCATGCGCCGTACGACGTACTCCAGGCGCTCCACCGAGCGCCCCACGCGTGCGTGCTCCTCCTCCAGGATCCCGAACAGACCGTCCAGGGCGCGGCTGACGGCCCGGCGCAGCAGTTCCTCCTTGCCGGCCACATGGTGGTAGATCGACGACTTGGAGATGCCGGCCGCCCGGGAGAGGTGCTCCATGGACGTGCCGTCGTAGCCGCGCTCGTTGAAGACCTGGACGGCGACGGAGAGCAGGGTCTCCGGGGTGTACGTGTCGCGCTTGGCGGTGGTCATGAGGCGCCGCCCTCCCGCTTGTCGGTGGCGAAGGAGTGCCGGTACAGGGCGAGGGACGGCGCGTAGCGGCCCGAAGGGTCGCGGTCGTGCAGGTCGTCCAGGAGGGAGAAGGCCCACATGCGGCCGAGGCGCCGGCTCCACTCGAAGGGGCCGAGGGGGTAGTTCACCCCAAGCCGCATCGCGGTGTCGATGTCCTCCTCGGTGGCGACGCCCTTGGCGACGGCGTCGTGCGCGAGGTCGACGATCCGGGCGACCGTCCGCGCGACGATCATTCCGGGGACGTCGCCGATGACGCTGACGTCCTTGCCGAGCGCCTGGAACAGGCCGATCGCCTCGGAGAGGGTCTGCTGCGAGGTGTCCTGGGAGGCGGACAGGGCGATCCGGGTGGCCTTGCGGTAGTCGAGGGCGAGGTCGAAGTAGACGACGTCACGGAACTCCACGGAGGTCTGGCCGTCGGCGAGGGCGAGCTGGCCGCCGCCGGGCAGCACCAGCCGGGTGCCGTGGTCCTCCTCGTCCACGCGGACCTGGATGCCCGCCTCGCGGATCAGCGCGAGCACCTCGGCGGCGGGGCCCAGGTCGCCCTCGGCGAGGACGTAGGCGGGCGCCTGCTGCTTCTCGGCGGTGTGCGGCTCGGCGCTCTCCGCCCCGGCGTCGTCGCGGTAGTCGAACCAGCCGTGGCCGGTCTTGCGGCCGAGGCGGCCGGACTCGACGAGTCGGCGCTGGGCGAGCGAGGGGGTGAAGCGCACGTCCTGGAAGAAGGACTGCCACACCGAGTGCGTGACGGACTCGTTGACGTCCTGCCCGATCAGGTCGGTCAGCTCGAAGGCGCCCATCCGGAACCCGCCGGACTCGCGCAGCACCGCGTCGATGGTGGCCGGGTCGGCGCCCTGTGCCTCGTAGACCGCGAACGCCTCGGCGTAGAAGGGCCGCGCGATGCGGTTGACGATGAAGCCGGGGGTGTCGGCGCAGGCGACCGGGGTCTTGCCCCAGGAGCGCGCGGTCTCGTACGCGCGCGTGGCCGACGTGACGTCGGTGGCGTACCCGGAGACGACCTCGACCAGCGGCAGCAGCGGCGCCGGGTTGAAGAAGTGCAGGCCCACGAAACGGCCCGGGTTGCGCAGGGCGCCGCCGATGGCGGTCACCGACAGGGAGGAGGTGTTGGTGGCGAGCAGACAGTCCTCGCCGACCACGTCCTCCAGCGCGCGGAAGAGCTCCTGCTTGACGTCCAGCTGCTCCAGGACGGCCTCCACGACCAGTCCGCAGTCCGCGAGGTCGCCGAGGCTCTCCGCGGCCGTCAGACGGGCGCGGGCGATGTCCCGGTCGGAGGCGGCGAGACGGTTCTTCGACACGAGCCGGTCGAGGCGGGCGCCGATCGCGGCGGCCGCTTCCCGGGCCCGGCCGGGGACGGTGTCGAACAGCCGTACGGGGTGGCCGGCGACCAGCGCGACCTGGGCGATGCCCTGGCCCATGGTGCCGGTGCCGACGACGGCCACGGGGCTGCTGAGGTCGAGTGCTGTCATGTGCGCGATCCTCCCGCACGGGGTTTTCCACAGATGCGGCAGGCCCCCTTGTCCCGACCGATCGTTCGGTTACTCTAGCCCTGACTGGCAGTTCCTGCCCAGGTTTCCGCCAGGTCATGAGCTCGACGGAGAGTTCTCAAGACGAGGAGTTGGTCCCGCATGGCCGCCGCCGAACCGACCGCGCACCATCTGATCGCCCAGCACCGGCCCACCCTCGACCAGGCCCTGGAAGCGATCCGCACCCGCGCGTACTGGTCCCCCCACCCGGAACACCCGAAGGCCTACGGCGAGAACGGCAGCCTGGACGCGGCGGCCGGCAAGGCCGCCTTCGACGCCCTCCTGAACACCCGTCTCGACCTCGGCCAGCCCGGCACCGACGACTGGGTGGGCGAGGAGACCTCCCCCTACGGCATCGCCCTGGGCGTGACCTACCCGCACGCGGACGTGGACGTGCTGCTGCCCGCCATGACGGCCGGACAGCGCGCCTGGCGCGAGGCGGGCGCGGAGGTCCGCGCGGTGGTCTGCCTGGAGATCCTCAAGCGGATCGCCGACCGGACGCACGAGTTCGCGCACGCGGTCATGCACACCTCCGGCCAGGCGTTCATGATGGCGTTCCAGGCGGGCGGCCCGCACGCGCAGGACCGCGGTCTGGAGGCCGTGGCGTACGCGTACGCCGAACAGGTCCGCACGCCCGGCACGGCGGAGTGGAGCAAGCCCCAGGGCAAGCGCGACCCGCTCGCGATGACCAAGACCTTCACGCCCGTCCCGCGCGGCATCGCCCTGCTCGTCGGCTGCAACACCTTCCCCACGTGGAACGGCTACCCGGGCCTGTTCGCCTCCCTGGCCACCGGCAACGCGGTCCTGGTCAAGCCCCACCCGCGCGCGGTGCTGCCGCTCGCGCTGACGGTCCAGGTCGCCCGCGAGGCGCTCGCCGCGGCCGGCTTCGACCCCAACCTCGTCGCCCTGGCCGCCGAGCGTCCGGGCGAGGGCATCGCCAAGACCCTGGCGACCCGCCCCGAGATCAAGATCATCGACTACACGGGCTCGACCTCCTTCGGCGACTGGCTGGAGGCCAACGCCCGGCAGGCGCAGGTCTACACCGAGAAGGCCGGCGTCAACACGGTCGTCGTGGAGTCCACCGCCGGCTACAAGGGCATGCTCGCCAACCTGGCGTTCTCGCTGTCCCTGTACAGCGGCCAGATGTGCACCACCCCGCAGAACCTGCTGATCCCCCGGGACGGCATCCGCACCGACGAGGGCCCGAAGACCTACGACGAGGTGGTCGCCGACCTCGCCCGCTCCGTCGACGGCCTGCTCGGCGACGACGCGCGCGCGAACGCGCTGCTCGGCGCCATCGTCAACCCGGACGTCAAGGCCCGGCTGGAGGCCGCCGCCGGCCTCGGCGAGGTCGCCCTCGCCTCCCGCGAGGTGACCCACCCGGAGTTCCCGGACGCGGTCGTGCGCACCCCGGTGATCGTGAAGCTGGACGGGGCGCGGAAGTACTGGGAGGGGGCGGACGACGAGGCCGCCTACATGGGCGAGTGCTTCGGGCCGGTCTCCTTCGCCGTCGCCGTCGACTCCGCCGCGGACGCGCTGGCGCTGCTGCGGCGGACGGTGCGGGAGAAGGGGGCGATGACCGTCGGGGCGTACACGACCGACCCGGAGTTCGAGCGGGAGATCGAGGAGGTGTGTCTGGAGGAGGCGGCTCAGTTGTCGCTCAACCTCACCGGTGGGGTGTACGTCAACCAGACGGCCGCGTTCTCCGACTTCCACGGGTCGGGCGGCAACCCGGCGGCCAACTCCGCCCTGTGCGACGGGGCGTTCGTGGCGAACCGGTTCCGGGTCGTCGAAGTGCGGAGGGACGCCTGAAGGGGTGGGGGTGCCGCGCCCCTCACGAGGCGCTCTGCGCGCCGTGACTCCAGTGGTACAGCGTCATCGCCACGCTCGTCGCCAGGTTGTAGCTGGAGACCTGGGGCCGCATCGGCAGGGACAGCAGGTGGTCGGCCCGGGCGCGTAGTTCGGTGGACAGGCCGGAGCGCTCCGAGCCGAAGGCCAGCAGGGCGTCGTCGGGGAGCTTCACGCCCCGCAGGTCGTCGCCCTCGGGGTCCAGCGCGAACAGCGGGCCGGCGGGCAGCTCGGGCACCGGCAGCCGTTCCACGGCGGTCGCGAAGTGCAGCCCCGCGCCGCCGCGCACGACGGTCGGGTGCCAGGGGTCGAGCGTGCCGGTGGTGACCACACCGGTCGCCCCGAACCCGGCGGCCAGCCGGATCACCGCCCCCGCGTTGCCCAGGTTGCGCGGGTTGTCGAGGACCACCACGGGCGCGGTGCGCGGCAGCCGCGCGAGCCTCGCCAGCTGGGCGTCGCGGGCGGGCCGTACGGCCAGGGCGGCCACGGCCGTGGGATGCGGGCGCGGCACCAGCGCCGCGTACGTCGCCGCCGGGACCTCCGTCAGCAGGGCGTCCAGGGTGCCCCGTACGTCCGGGGCCAGCTCGTCGGCCAGGGCGAGCGCCGCGTGCCGGTCGGCGGTGACCGCGACCGGCACCTCCGCCCCGAAGCGCACGGCGTGCTTGAGGGCGTGGAAGCCGTCCAGCAGGACGTGCGAGTCGGTCAGGCGGTGCCAGGTGCTGACGGGGTCGGTCATGCCGGGAGCCTACGTGGGGGAGCCCACGTGGGGGGCCTCGGAGTTCTCCGGGGTGCGCTGGCGCGGCACCGGGACGCGGCCGTCGCGCGAGAACACCAGCTCCCGCGCGCGCAGCGCCCAGCCGCCGAGCCGGTGCAGGAAGGGCGTCGGCAGGAAGACCGCGTCCGCCGCGATCATCGCCAGCGAGAAGAACGGCAGGCCGAGGATCACGGCGATCGCGGCGTGCTCGGTCATCATCACCGCGAGGAGCACGTTCTTCACCCGCCGGTTGAACAGCGTGAACGGGAAGGCGACCTGCACGACGACCGTGCCGTACGTCACCAGCATCACCATCGTGCCGCTGCTCGACAGCAGGCCGCCGAGCGCGGGCCAGGGCGAGAAGTAGTCCAGGTGCAGGGGGTAGTAGACGGCGGTGCCGTCCTGCCAGCGCGAGCCCTGGATCTTGTACCAGCCGGCCGTCGCGTAGATCAGACAGGCCTCGGCCATGATCACGACCAGGGCGCCGTTGTGCAGGATGTTCCCGATCACGTCGAGCAGGATCCTGGGCTCGGCCGACCCGGTGCGGCGCCCGACGAGCCACCACAGGGCCTGCGCGGCCCAGGCCGCCCACAGGAGCGCGGGGATCGTCCACTGGCTGTGGAAGCCGCCCGTCGCCGTCACGGTGGTCAGCACGACACCGAGGACGAGCCACAGGGCGGGCCCCACCCGGTCGGTGACCCGCTCGCCCCGCGCGCGTGCCGCCTCGGTGCGGCGCGCCCGCCGCGCGTCCAGCGACCACACCCGGCCGCAGCGGGTGAACACCAGGTAGATCGACATCAGATGCAGGACGTTGTCGCCGCCGTCGCCCATGAAGACGCTGCGGTTCTGCAGCGAGAGCACGCCGACCATGAACAGCACCGACATCGTGCGGGTGCGCCAGCCCACCAGGAGCAGGGCGCTCGCGAGGACGGCGACGGCGTACACGAGCTCGAACCAGACCCGTCCGTCCGACCACATCAGCGCCGTGAACGCGCCGTTGGTGTCGATCAGCTGCCGGGCCAGGATCCAGCTCCAGGGGCCGTCGGGGCCGTAGAGCTCCGCGCGGTGAGGCAGCTCGCGCAGCAGGAACATCAGCCAGGTCGCGCTGAAGCCGATCCGGATCACGGCGCTCTGGTACGGGCCGTGCGCGGACTCGGTCACGCGCGCGATGGCGGCGGACACCGTCAGGGTGAAGCGGTTCACGAGACACCTCCGCGGGCCTCGGCGGCCGGCACCGTCCACCAGGGCAGCACCCGGTACACCGGCGTCGACGACACCTTCTCCGTGCTCCACTTCGGCGGGGTCACGTTGACGGTCCGGGAACGGACCTGGACCCGCTGGAGCGCGCCGTCCACGCCGTCCACCTGGAGGGCGCCGCCGCGCTCCAGGCGCAGCTCGACGATCCGGCGCAGATAGGTCTCGGAGAGGTCGCCGCGCAGTCCGACGGGGCGGTTGTCGGAGCCGTGGGTGGCGGTGAAGAAGTCCCAGGCGCGGCGCAGCTCGTTCTGCTGGGTGTGGCTCGGCACGATGTTGCGGTCGATGTCCCGGCCGTCCTGCGCGGACAGGTCGTACCAGCCGGTGGTGCGCGAGCGGCCGTCGGCGGTGCGGATCTCGGCGCGGACCTGGACCGCGATGTTCTGCTGGAGCGGGTTCGGCGCGAACAGCTTCCAGTTCTGTTCGAACTCCGGGTAGACCCAGTCGTCTATCGCCTTGCCGTGTGCCTTCGTCACCGTGTTCGACGGCGCGACGTGCAGGAACACCATGCCCAGGTGCACACAGACGGCGACGGCGACGACGGCGAGCGCCAGCGCGGCGCCTATCTGGTAGCGGGGCGAGAGCGCGGCCACACCGGTACGGGGCTCGGGCGGCGGCGGGTCGTCGCGGGGCGGGTCGTCCGGGGGCGGGGCGCCCAGCGGCGCGGCGGCCGCCGGCGGAGGAACCGGGGTCCCCGCCTCCGGTGCCTCCGCCGCGCCCGGGCCCCCTGCGGCGTCAGGCCCTTTGTCGTACGCGTCCATTCCGCCCCGTTCCCCGATCCCGGTCGACTTCCCGTGCCTGCTGCGTCGCGCAATCGCGAACGGTACTCAGCCCCACCCGCTCGGCGCAGCCCCTCCCCGCCCGCAGGTTATCCACAGCGGTTGACACCTTACGACGGCCGCCCCACCATGGAATGGCGCAGACCGAACGATCGGTCGGGAGCGATCCGGGCGGACGGTCCGGAGGACAGCCGGGAAGACAGAGGGGGACCTCATGGCGACAGCCACCGCGCCCCGCGCGGCCGACGACGAGGCGTACCAGCGCACCTTCGACGCCGCCGTCGCCGCCGACGAACGCATCGAGCCCCGCGACTGGATGCCCGACGCCTACCGCGCGACGCTGGTGCGGCAGATCGCCCAGCACGCCCACTCCGAGATCATCGGCATGCAGCCCGAGGCCAACTGGATCACCCGCGCGCCCTCCCTGCGCCGCAAGGCCATCCTGATGGCCAAGGTCCAGGACGAGGCCGGGCACGGGCTCTACCTCTACAGCGCCGCCGAAACGCTCGGCGTCGGCCGCGACGAGCTCCTCGACAAGCTCCACTCCGGCCGCCAGAAGTACTCCTCGATCTTCAACTACCCCACGCTGACCTGGGCGGACGTCGGCGCGATCGGCTGGCTCGTGGACGGCGCCGCGATCACCAACCAGGTCCCCCTGTGCCGCTGCTCCTACGGGCCGTACGCCCGCGCGATGGTCCGCATCTGCAAGGAGGAGTCCTTCCACCAGCGCCAGGGGTACGAACTGCTGCTGGCCCTGAGCCGCGGCACCCCCGGGCAGCACGCGATGGCGCAGGACGCGGTGGACCGCTGGTGGTGGCCCTCGCTGATGATGTTCGGCCCGCCCGACGACGAGTCCGCGCACTCCGCGCAGTCCACGGCCTGGAAGATCAAGCGGCACTCCAACGACGAACTGCGCCAGCGCTTCGTCGACATCTGCGTCCCGCAGGCGGAGTCCCTCGGCCTCACCCTCCCCGACCCGGACCTGCGGTGGAACGAGGAGCGGGGGCACCACGACTTCGGCCCGATCGACTGGACGGAGTTCAAGGAGGTCATCAAGGGCAACGGGCCCTGCAACGAACAGCGGATCACCCAGCGCCGGCGCGCCCATGACGAGGGCGCGTGGGTCAGGGAGGCCGCCGCCGCCCACGCGGCGCGGCACAGCGGTGCGACGGCCGCGCACACCGGCACGAGCACGCACGCGAGCACGCGGAAGGAAGAGGGACGGGCATGACGCACACCGACTGGCCGCTGTGGGAGGTCTTCGTGCGCTCACGGCGCGGCCTCTCCCACACCCACGCCGGCAGCCTGCACGCGCCGGACGCGGAGTTCGCCCTGCGCAACGCCCGCGATCTGTACACCCGGCGCGGCGAGGGCGTCTCCCTCTGGGTCGTGCCGTCCTCGGCGATCACCGCCTCCTCGCCGGACGAGAAGGACCCGTTCTTCGAACCGTCCGCCGACAAGCCCTACCGGCATCCGACCTTCTACGAGATCCCGGACGGGGTGCAGCACCTGTGACCGCGACCGTCCCGGTGACCGCCGCCCTCGCCCTCGGCGACGACGCCCTGGTCCTCTCCCACCGCCTCGGCGAGTGGATGGGCCACGCGCCCGTGCTGGAGGAGGAGGTCGCCCTCGCCAACATCGCCCTCGATCTGCTGGGCCAGGCCCGCGTCCTGCTGTCCATGGCCGGTGACGAGGACGACCTCGCCTATCTGCGGGAGGAGCGCGCCTTCCGCAACCTCCAGCTCGTCGAGCAGCCGAACGGCGACTTCGCCCACACCATCGCCCGCCAGCTGTACTTCTCGACGTACCAGCACCTGCTGTACGGCGAACTGGCCGCCGGTGACGGTCCGTTCACCGGGCTCGCCGCCAAGGCCGTCAAGGAGACCGCGTACCACCGCGACCACGCCGAGCAGTGGACCCTGCGGCTCGGCGACGGCACCGACCTCAGCCATGAGCGGATGCGCACGGCGTGCACCGCGCTGTGGCGGTTCACCGGCGAGATGTTCCAGCCCGTGGAGGGGCTCGGCACTGACCCCGCAACGCTGCGGGCGCCCTGGCTGGAGGCGGTCGGCGCGGTGCTGCGGCGGGCCGGCCTCGCGGTTCCCGAGGGAGCGCAGTCCGGCGCCTGGACGGCCGGCGCGGGCCGGCAGGGCCTGCACACCGAACCGTTCGGCCGGATGCTCGCCGAGATGCAGCACCTGCACCGCAGCCACCCGGGGGCGTCATGGTGACGGCCACCGCCCTGGAGGCGGAGCTGCTCGCGCTGGCCGGCTCGGTGCCGGACCCGGAGCTGCCGGTGCTGACCCTGAGCGAGCTGGGCGTGGTGCGGGGCGTACACGTCCAGGACGCCGGCGCGGTCGAGGTCGAGCTGACCCCGACGTACACCGGCTGCCCGGCGATCGAGACGATGGCCGCCGACATCCGCCGGGCGCTGCGCGGGCACGGCGTCCAGGACGTCACCGTGCGCACGGTGCTGGCCCCGGCCTGGTCGACGGACGACATCACCGACGAAGGCCGCCGCAAGCTGCGGGAGTTCGGCATAGCGCCGCCCCGGACCACCCGGGGGACCGGCCCGGTCGCGCTCGCCCTGGGCCCCACCAGGACGCTCGACGAGGACCCGGTGCGCTGCCCGCACTGCGGCTCCGCCGACACCGAGCTGCTCAGCCGGTTCTCCTCCACCGCCTGCAAGGCGCTGCGCCGCTGTCTGGCCTGCCGTGAACCCTTCGACCACTTCAAGGAGTTGTGATGGCCCGAGCCGTGACGGCCCGTTTCCACCCGCTCCCGGTGGCCGCGGTGGACCGGCTCACCGACGACTCCGTCGCCCTCACCCTCACCGTCCCCGAAGCCCTGCGCGAGGAGTACCGGCACGCGGCCGGACAGCATCTCGCGCTGCGGCGCACGGCCGACGGCACCGAGATCCGGCGGACGTACTCGATCTGCTCGGCCGCCCCCGACCCGGCCGGCGAGGGACCGCGCACCCTGCGGGTGGGCGTGCGCCTCGTGGAGGGCGGCGTCTTCTCGACGTACGCGCTGAAGGAGATCGGCGTCGGTGACGAGCTGGAGGTGATGACCCCGGCGGGCCGGTTCACGCTCGACCCGGCTCCCGGGCTGTACGCGGCGATCGTGGGCGGCAGCGGCATCACCCCCGTGCTGTCGATCGTCTCGACCCTGCTGGCGCGTGAACCCGGCGCCCGGTTCTGTCTGATCCGCGGCGACCGTACGGCCGCGTCGACGATGTTCCTGGAGGAGGTGGCCGACCTCAAGGACCGCCATCCCGAGCGGCTCCAGCTGGTCACCGTGCTCTCGCGGGAGGAGCAGCAGGCGGGACTGCCGTCCGGACGGCTGGACCGGGAGCGGCTGACCGGGCTGCTGCCGGCGCTGCTGCCGGTGGCGGACGTGGCGGGCTGGTTCCTGTGCGGGCCGTTCGGGCTGGTGCAGGGCGCCGAGCGCACCCTGCGCGAGCTGGGGGTGGCCCGCTCCCGGATCCACGAGGAGATCTTCCACGTCGACGAGGCGGCACCCCCCGCCCGCGCGTCGGCGCCCGCGCACGCCACGGTGACGGCCCGGCTCGACGGCCGGGGCGGCAGCTGGCCCGTGCGGGACGGGGAGTCGGTGCTGGACACCGTGCTGCGCAACCGGCCCGACGCGCCCTACGCCTGCAAGGGCGGGGTGTGCGGGACCTGCCGGGCCTTCCTGGTCTCCGGTGAGGTGCGCATGGACCGCAACTTCGCGCTGGAGCCGGAGGAGACGGAGGCCGGATATGTGCTGGCCTGCCAGTCGCATCCGGTGACGGAGACGGTGGAGGTGGACTTCGACCGGTGAGGTGAGAGTGCGCGCGCCCTGTGGGACCCGCCGCGGGCGTTCCCTTCTTCTAGAACCTGTTCTATCTTGACGGACCGTCAGATCCGGTCGGAGCCATCGGAGTTCCGCCGGATCAGCCGACCCCTCGGAGAGGACAGGCCGTGGACTTCACCTTCAGCGAGGAGCAGCAGGCGGCGGCCGAGGCGGCCCGCGGGGTCTTCGCCGGGGTCGCGCCCGACGCCGTGCCGAGCCCCGCGCTCACCCAGGGCCGCCCGGTGGCCGACGGCTTCGACCGGGCCCTGTGGGACCGGCTCGCCTCGGCGGACCTGCTGAGCCTGCTGCTCGACGAGGAGTACGGCGGGGCCGGACTGGACGCCGTGGCGCTGTGTCTGGTCCTGCGGGAGGCCGGCAAGGTGCTGGCGCGGGTGCCGCTGCTGGAGAACACCGCGGCCGCCGCGGCCGTACAGGCCTACGGCGGACCGGAGTTGCGGGCCGAGCTGCTCGCGTCGGCGGGGCGGGGCGAGACCGTGCTGACGGTCGCCTCGCACGGCCGTACCGGCCACGACGCGGCCGAACTCGCGGTGACCGCCCGGCAGGACGGCCCGGGCGGCGCGGACGGCCAGGACGGCGGTGACTGGATCCTGGACGGGGTGCAGACGACGGTGCCCTGGGCCCATGACGCCGACTACGTCCTCGTCCCGGCGCGCGTCGGCGACGACCGCGACGACCGCGATGTCCACGACATCCTCGCCGTGGTCGCCCGGGAGCAGGAGGGGGTCGTCCTCGGCGAGCAGATCTCCACCACCGGGGAGCGGCTCGGCGAACTGCGGCTGGAGTCGGTGCGGATCCCGGCCCGGTACGTCCTCACCGCCGAGGGCGCCGGGGAGTGGCTGCGGCAGCTGCTGGCCACCGGAACCTGTGCGCTGGCGCTCGGACTGGGGGACCGGGTCCTCGGGATGACCGGTGACTACGCGAGCAAGCGCGAGCAGTTCGGGCACCCGATCGCCACCTTCCAGGCCGTCGCCGTACAGGCCGCCGACCGCTACATCGATCTGCGCGCCATGGAGGTCACCCTGTGGCAGGCCGCCTGGCGGATCGCCTCCGGGGCGCCGGGCGCCCTGCCCGCCTCCGGCGATGTCGCCGTGGCCAAGATCTGGGCCTCGGAAGGGGTACGGCGGATCGTGCAGACGGCACAGCATCTGCACGGCGGGTTCGGTGCCGACGTCGACTACCCGCTGCACCGCTACCACGCCTGGGCGAAGCATCTGGAGCTGTCGCTCGGACCGGCCGCGGCGCACGAGGAGACCTTGGGCGACCTGCTGGCCGCCCATCCGCTCGTCGGCTGAAGGCTCCGGCTGACCGTCAGGTCAGAGAACGGCCCCCGGCTGTCCCCCGTCCGTCACCACGGGACGGCCAAGGGCCTGCCAGAACTGCATGCCGCCGTCGACGTTGACCGCGTCGATGCCCTGCTGGACGAGGTACATCGTGACCTGCGCCGAGCGACCGCCGGACCGGCAGATCACATGGACGCGCCCGTCCTGCGGGGCCGCCTCGGTCAGCTCGCCGTAGCGGGCGACGAACTCGCTGATGGGAATGTGCAGCGCGCCTTCGGCGTGACCCGCCTGCCACTCGTCGTCCTCACGGACGTCCAGCAGGAAGTCGCCGTCCCCGACCTCGCCGACCTCGACCGTGGGCACCCCAGCTCCAAAACTCATGCCCCCGACGCTACCCGACGCGACAGGACCGGTTACCCCACGAGCCCCGCGAGCTCCGCCTCCTTCTTGGCGACGTCCGCGAGCAGCTGCTCGGCGATCTCGTCCAGCAGGCGGTCGGGGTCGTCCGGGGCCATCTTCAGCATGGAGCCGATGGCGCTGTCCTCCAGGTTCCGGGCGACCAGTGCCAGCAGCTCCTTGCGCTCGGCGAGCCACTCCAGCCGGGCGTAGAGCTCCTCGCTGGGCGTCGGGCGGCGCTCGGCGGGCGGCGGGCCCGCGGCCCACTCCTCGGCCAGCTCGCGCAGCGCGGTCTCGTCCCCGCGGGCGTAGGCGGCGTTGACGCGGGTGATGAACTCCTCGCGCCGGGCCCGCTCCTGGTCCTCCTGGGCCAGGTCGGGGTGGGCCTTGCGGGCCAGCTCGCGGTAGAGCTTGCGGGCCTCCTCGCTGGGCCGCACCCGCTCCGGGGGCCGTACCGGCTGCTCCGTGAGCATCGCCACGGCCTCGGGGTAGAGTCCGTCGCCGTCCATCCAGCCGTGGAACAGCTCCTCGACCCCCGGCATCGGCTGCACCCGGGCCCGCGCCTCCTGTGCCTGGCGCAGGTCCTCGGGGTCGCCGGAACGGGCCGCCCTGGCCTCGGCGATCTGCGCGTCCAGCTCGTCGAGCCGGGTGTACATGGGGCCGAGTTTCTGGTGGTGGAGCCGCGAGAAGTTCTCGACCTCGACGCGGAAGGTCTCCACCGCGATCTCGAACTCGATCAACGCCTGCTCGGCGGCCCGCACGGCCTGCTCCAGCCGCTCCTCGGGCCGCGACTGCTCAGCTTCGGGGGTCGTCACCCGACCAGCGTAGGCCAAGCCCGCACGACCCGAGGCGGCTCACCGCCCCCGACCGGCTACGACAGGGCCGGCGGACGGGCCGTGGGCCGGTGGTCGTTCTTCCAGTCCGCGCACACCCCGGCGAGCCCGTCGTCCTCACAGCGCAGGCCCACGGTCACCCAGCGCACCCCGCCGCCCCCGGTGGCAGCCGTTCCGCCGGCTCGGGGAGCCGCTCCAGATAGGGCCGGGGGTCGATGACCCCGGTCGGGCCCCCGGCCTCGCCGTCGAGATCCACGTACCTCACCGGGGCGTCACCCTTCTCACACCCCCGTCTCCGCCGCGATCCGTCCCGCCCGTACCGCCGTCACCAGGTCGCCGTGGTCGGCCTCCGTGCGGTCGGCGTAGGCGACGGCGAAGGCGGCGATCGCCTCGTCGAGTTCCTCGTTCTTGCCGCAGTAGCCGGCGATCAGCCGCGGGTCGGCGCTGTGGGAGTGGGCGCGGGCCAGCAGGGCGCCGGTCATCCGCCCGTAGTCGTCGACCTGGTCGGCGGCGAGCGCGGCCGGGTCGACACTGCCCTTGCGGTTGCGGAACTGCCGTACCTGGAAGGGCCGGCCCTCGACGGTCGTCCAGCCCAGCAGGATGTCGCTGACGACCTGCATCCGCTTCTGGCCGAGCACCACCCGGCGGCCCTCGTGGTCCTCGTCCGGCACCTCGAAACCGGCCGTCCGCAGATGCGGCACCAGGGCCGAGACGCGCGCCTCCTTCACCTGGAGGATCAGCGGCTCGCCCCGGTGGTCCAGGAGCAGGACGACATACGAGCGGGTACCGACGCTGCCCGTGCCGACGACCCGGAAGGCGACGTCGTGCACCGCGTGCCGGGACAGCAGCGGGTGGCGGTCCTCGGAGAGGGTGGCCAGGTAGGGCTCCAGGGAGAGGGCCACCGCCGCGGCCTCCTCGTCCGGGATCCGGCGCAGCACCGGCGGCGCGTCGACGAAGCGGCGGCCGCCGTCCTCGGTGCGGGCGGTCGACTTCGCCGCGAACCGCCCGCTGGTGTTGGCCCGCGCCTTCTCCGAGACCCGCTCCAGCGTGCCCACCAGGTCGTGGGCGTCGGTGTGGGAGACCAACTCCTCGTCGGCGATCGCGTTCCAGGCGTCCAGCACGGGCAGCCGGGCCAGCAGCCGCATGGTGCGGCGGTAGGAGCCGGCCGCGCCATGGGCGGCCTGGCGGCAGGTGTCCTCGTCGGCGCCGGCCTCCCGGCCCGCGAGCACCAGGGAGGCGGCGAGCCGCTTGAGGTCCCACTCCCAGGGGCCGTGGACCGTCTCGTCGAAGTCGTTGAGGTCGATGACGAGCCCGCCGCGGGCGTCCCCGTACAGACCGAAGTTGGCCGCGTGGGCGTCACCGCAGATCTGGGCGCCGATCCGGGTCATCGGGGTGCGGGCGAGGTCATGGGCCATGAGACCGGCCGAACCGCGCAGGAACGCGAACGGAGTGGCCGCCATCCGTCCGACCCGTATGGGCGTCAGCTCCGCGATACGGCCCTGGTTGGACTCCTCGACCGCCGTCACCGCGTCCGGGCGGGCGGCGTCCAGGTCGAGCAGGGCGTGCGAGGACCGCGCTACCGCGTCCCGCAGCGCCTTGCCCCGCTCCTTCGGCGCGCGAGCCCCGGCGCCCTCGACGGACCCGGCCCCCGCCGCGACCCCGGCCGCCGCCTCCGCCGCGAACCGCCCGGCGAATCCCCGCACGTGAGGAAGTCTGCGCGCCCCGCCCGCAACTGCCCCCGACCCGGCCTCGGTCACGGTGACCGCCTCCCCCGCATATCCGTATATCCGTACACGTCGATCAATTCGAGCCGACCGTACCGCCCGTGGCCTGCGTCACGGCAGCCCTGTTTCACGTGAAACCACGGAGATCGACAGCCTGAGACGTTCCTCACACACGGTGAGCGGCTCCGAACGCGCGGAAGCCCCCAGGTCCGAGACCTGGGGGCTTCCGTCTGGTGCGCGAGGGGGGAGTTGAACCCCCACGCCCTTGCGGGCACTGGAACCTGAATCCAGCGCGTCTGCCTATTCCGCCACCCGCGCATTGAGTGTGTCCTCCGGCTTCGGGCTTTTCACCCCGGCGCCTTCCGACATGCAGAACACTAGCACGGTGACCAGGGTGCGTTCACATCCCTTATCCGGGGCACAGGTCCCCTGGGAGACCGACGGCAACCTCGTACGTCTCGGCGGTGACTGGTTCACGTATCAACCTCGTACCTATGGCGTCCGTCTCCCCGGGAGCAGGACGAGGTCCACAGTCGGGTGCGGGACACTGGTCCTCGGCCGCCTCTACGATCCTGGGCAGAAAACCGGTACGGAAGCAGGTACGGAGACAGGTGAGGACGAGCGCGTCGACACCCGTCGACGGGGCCGACAGGGGGAACCAGCCGATTCACCGGCGCGTGGATACGATCAGTAAGCAGTACCAGGTAGGCAGCAGGACACGGGACGCAGGTCACGACGGAGGAGGTGCCCCATGGGAGTCCTGAAGAAGTTCGAGCAGCGTCTCGAGGGTCTGGTCAACGGCACCTTCGCCAAGGTCTTCAAGTCCGAGGTCCAGCCCGTGGAGATCGCCGGCGCGCTCCAGCGCGAGTGCGACAACAACGCGACGATCTGGAACCGCGACCGGACCGTCGTCCCCAACGACTTCATCGTGGAGCTGAGCGCGCCGGACCACGAGCGCCTCAGCCCCTACTCCGGCCAGCTCGGCGACGAGCTCGCCGGCATGGTGCGCGACTACGCCAAGCAGCAGCGCTACACCTTCATGGGACCGATCAAGGTCAACCTGGAGAAGGCGGACGACCTCGACACCGGCCTGTACCGGGTGCGCAGCCGTACGCTCGCCTCCTCCAGCAGCCAGGCCGCCGCGGGCGCGCCCGGCGGCGGCGGCCCGGCCCAGCGGCCCGGTGGCTACGGCTACCCGCCCGCCGGCGGCACCGCCGCTCCCCCCATGCCGTCCGCGCCCCCGCCGGCCGCCGGCGGTTACGGCTATCCGCCCGCCGCCGGTGCCCAGCGCCCCGGCGCCGCGGGCGGCGGCCTCGCCGGCGCGCCCGCGCCCGGCTCGCGTACCCGCCACTGGGTCGAGATCAACGGCACCCGCCACCAGATCTCCCGCGGCACCCTCGTCCTGGGCCGCTCCACCGAGGCCGACGTACGGATCGACGACCCCGGCGTGTCCCGCCGGCACTGCGAGATCCGGACCGGTTCGCCCTCGACGATCCAGGATCTCGGATCCACCAACGGCATCGTGGTGGACGGGCAGCACACCACCCGCGCTACGCTCCGCGACGGCTCGCGGATCGTCGTGGGCAGCACCACCGTTATCTATAGGCAAGCCGAAGGGTGAAGCGGGGGCAATGTCAGAGCTGACCCTCACGGTCATGCGGCTGGGTTTCCTGGCCGTACTGTGGCTGTTCGTGATCGTGGCCGTACAGGTCATCCGCAGCGACCTGTTCGGTACGCGCGTCACCCAGCGCGGCTCGCGACGGGAAGCCGGACGACCGCAGCAGGCACAGCGCCAGCAGGCGCCCCCGCAGCAGCGCCAGCAGCCCGCCGCTTCCAGCGGCCGCCGGGGCCGTAACGCCCCGACCAAACTCGTCGTGTCCGAGGGCATCCTCACCGGCACGACCGTCGCGCTGCAGGGCCAGACCATCACCCTGGGCCGCGCGCACGACAGCACGATCGTGCTGGACGACGACTACGCCTCCAGCCGTCATGCCAGGATCTACCCGGACCGCGACGGCCAGTGGATCGTCGAGGACCTGGGCTCCACCAATGGCACGTACCTCGACCGAACGCGGTTGACGACCCCCACGCCGATCCCGCTGGGCGCGCCGATCCGTATCGGCAAGACCGTCATCGAGCTGCGGAAGTAGTGCTACATCATGACTGAGCGCGAGCGGAGCGAGCACGCCAGGGCGGCCGGCACCCCGGTCCCGGGCGCGCTCCCGACCGGAGGGTGGGCAGTGTGGCTCGACACGACCGGCTGTACCCGGGGCCGACGGGCGAGGTGGGCATGAGTCTGTCACTGCGTTTCGCCGCCGGATCGCACAAGGGCATGATCCGCGAGGGCAACGAGGACTCGGGGTACGCCGGTCCCCGTCTGCTCGCCATCGCCGACGGCATGGGCGGCGCCGCCGCCGGTGAGGTCGCCTCCTCCGAGGCCATCTCCACCATCGTCGCCCTCGACGACGACGTGCCCGGCTCCGACGTCCTCACCTCCCTCGGCACCTACGTCCAGCGCGCCAACGACCAGCTGCGCTCCCTGGTCGAGGAGGACCCCCAGCTCGAAGGCATGGGGACCACCCTGACCGCCCTGCTGTGGACGGGCCAGCGCCTCGGTCTGGTGCACGTCGGCGACTCGCGCGCCTACCTGCTCCGGGACGGCGTACTGACCCAGATCACCCAGGACCACACCTGGGTGCAGCGGCTGGTCGACGAGGGCCGCATCACCGAGGAAGAGGCCACCACCCACCCCCAGCGCTCCCTGCTGATGCGGGCGCTCGGCAGCGGCGAGCACGTCGAGCCCGATCTGTCGATCCGTGAGGTCCGGGCCGGCGACCGCTATCTGATCTGCTCCGACGGACTGTCCGGGGTGGTCTCCCACCAGACCCTCGAGGACACCCTCGCCAGCTACCAGGGCCCGCAGGAGACCGTGGGGGAGCTGATCCAGCTCGCGCTGCGCGGCGGCGGCCCCGACAACATCACCGTCATCGTCGCCGACGTCCTCGACCTGGACACCGGCGACACCCTCGCCGGACAGCTCTCCGACACCCCGGTCGTGGTCGGCGCGGTCGCCGAGACCCAGCACCAGCTGCACGACAACGGCATCATGCAGACCCCGGCCGGCCGTGCCTCGAACCTCGGCCGCAGGCGCCACGCGGGCGGCGGGGGCGGCGAGTTCGGCCCGCCCGGCTCCGGCGGCGACATCACCGGCTTCATCCCCACCGACGGCTTCGGGGAGTACACCGACGACGACTTCGTCAAGCCGCGCAAGGGCCGCAGGTGGCTGAAGAGATCCTTCTACAGCGTCCTCACCCTCGCCGTGATCGGCGGGGGTCTCTACGGCGGCTGGCGCTGGACGCAGACGCAGTACTACGTCGGCACCAACGGCGAGCACCTCGCGCTGTACCGGGGCATCAGCCAGGACCTGGCCTGGGTCTCGCTCTCGAAGGTGGAGAAGGACCACCCCGAGATCGAACTCAAGTACCTCCCGGAGTACCAGCAGAAGCAGGTCCAGGCCACGATCCCCGAGGGCAGCCTGAGCAGCGCCCAGAAGAAGATCGAGGAACTGTCGGTCCAGGCGTCCGCGTGCCAGAAGCAGACGCAGGCCGACGCCGCCAAGGCCACGGCCAGTTCGAAGACCGGCTCCGGCCGGACCGGCGGCGGCACGGGAACCACCCCCGTGTCCCTCACGTCCAAGGCTTCACCGAGCCCGACCCCGAACCCGAGCAAGCCGTCGGGTTCGTCGTCCCCGTCCCCGTCCGCGACCGCCACTCCCAGCCCCGGCCCCACTCTCTCGGAGGAAGAGCAGAAGGTCGTCTCGCGGTGCGGTGAGCAGTAGGCAAGCCGTGAGAGGCCCTGTCACATCATGAGCAGTACTACTAATTCGCCGACGCATCACACGTCCACGATCGGCTCGATCGGCACCCCGAGCCGGCGCAACACCGAGCTCGCGCTGCTGGTGTTCGCCGTCGTGATCCCGGTCTTCGCCTACGCCAACGTGGGCCTCGCGATCAACGACCAGGTACCGTCCGGCCTGCTGAGCTACGGCCTGGGCCTCGGCCTGCTGGCCGGCGTCGCCCATCTCGTCGTACGCAAGTTCGCGCCGTACGCCGACCCGCTGCTGCTGCCGCTGGCCACCCTGCTGAACGGCCTCGGTCTCGTCGCCATCTGGAGACTGGACCAGTCGAAGCTGCTCCAGCAGATCAAGCAGGCGGGCACGGCCGCGCCCCGGCAGCTGATGTACACGGCGATGGGCATCGCGCTCTTCATCGTGGTGCTGATCTTCCTCAAGGACCACCGCGTCCTCCAGCGCTACACCTACATCTCCATGGTCGGCGCGCTGTTCCTGCTGCTGCTCCCGCTCGTCCCCGGTCTCGGCCAGAACATCTACGGCGCCAAGATCTGGATCTCGGTCGCCGGTTTCTCCATCCAGCCCGGTGAGTTCGCGAAGATCGTGCTGGCGATCTTCTTCGCCGGCTATCTGATGGTGAAGCGCGACGCGCTCGCCCTGGCCAGCCGCCGCGTCCTCGGCCTGTACCTGCCGCGCGGCCGTGACCTCGGCCCGATCATCGTGGTCTGGCTGGTCTCGATCCTGATCCTGGTCTTCGAGACGGACCTCGGCACCTCGCTGCTGTTCTTCGGAATGTTCGTCATCATGCTGTACGTCGCCACCGAGCGGACCAGCTGGATCGTCTTCGGTCTGCTGATGTCCTCGGTCGGCGCGGTCGGCGTGGCGCAGTTCGAGAGCCACGTCCAGCAGCGCGTCCAGGCCTGGCTCTCCCCGATGAACGAGTACAAGCTCTCCCAGCAGGGCGTCGTCGGCCACTCCGAGCAGGCCATGCAGGCGCTGTGGGCCTTCGGCTCCGGCGGCACCCTCGGCACCGGCTGGGGCCAGGGCCACTCCGAGCTGATCAAGTTCGCCGCCAACTCCGACTTCATCCTCGCCACGTTCGGCGAGGAGCTGGGCCTCGCCGGCATCATGGCGCTGCTCCTGCTCTACGGCCTGATCGTGGAACGCGGCGTGCGCACCGCCCTCGCCGCCCGCGACCCGTTCGGCAAGCTGCTCGCCATCGGCCTCTCCGGCGCCTTCGCGCTCCAGGTGTTCGTCGTCGCCGGCGGTGTGATGGGTCTCATCCCGCTCACCGGTATGACGATGCCCTTCCTGGCGTACGGCGGTTCGTCCGTCATCGCCAACTGGGCCCTGATCGGCATCCTGATCCGGATCAGCGACACCGCGCGGCGCCCGGCCCCGGCCCCCGCCTCCAACCCCGACGCCGAGATGACCCAGGTGGTCCGCCCGTCATGAACAAGCCCCTGCGCCGGATCGCGATCTTCTGCGGCCTGCTCGTGCTGACCCTGCTGCTGCGGGACAACTACCTGCAGTACGTCAAGGCGGACACCCTCGCGAGCGACACCAAGAACCGCCGCGTCAACATCACGCGCTACTCCACGCCGCGCGGAGACATCATCGTCGACGGCAAGGCCATCACCGGCTCCGTCGAGACCACCGGCGACTACAAGTACAAGCGCACCTGGAAGGACGGCGCCATGTGGGCGCCGGTCACCGGTTTCTCCTCGCAGGCCTTCGGCGCCAACCAGCTGGAGAAGCTCGAGGACGGCATCCTCTCCGGCAACGACGACCGGCTCTTCTTCCGCAACACCCTGGACATGATCACGGGCAAGGAGAAGCAGGGCGGCAGCGTCGTCACCACCCTCAACGCCGCCGCCCAGAAGGCCGCCTACGAGGGCCTCGGCAGCAAGAAGGGCGCCGTCGCCGCGATCGAGCCGTCCACCGGCAAGATCCTGGCCCTGGTCTCCACGCCGTCGTACGACCCCTCCAAGTTCGCCGGGTCCTCCAGCAAGGACCAGGAGGCCT
Source organism: Streptomyces sp. NPDC005811 (assembly GCF_040630405.1). NCBI lineage: Bacteria > Bacillati > Actinomycetota > Actinomycetes > Kitasatosporales > Streptomycetaceae > Streptomyces > Streptomyces sp. NPDC005811. Next base: position 150,157 of record NZ_JBEXXK010000007.1, on the reverse strand, counting down.
GGGAGGCCGTCCAGAAGAAGAACAACGCCGACGACCCGATGCTCAACCGCGCGCTGCGCGAGACCTACCCTCCGGGCTCCACGTTCAAGGTGGTCACGGGCGCCGCGGCGCTGGAGAACGGCGAGGTCGACGGGATCGACGACAAGACCGACACCCCGGACCCGTTCCCGCTGCCGGAGTCCTCGAGCAAGCTCACCAACGAACACGGCGAGTGCAAGAACGCCTCCCTGCGGTACGCGCTCATGGTGTCCTGCAACACCGTCTTCGCGAAGATGGCCGACAACGTCGGCAACGCGAAGATGATCGAGCAGGCGGAGAAGTTCGGCTTCAACGAGGCCGAGCTGGACACCCCGGTGCGCGCCGCCGAGAGCATCTACCCGAAGGACAACCGGCCGCAGAACGCCCAGGACGGCATCGGCCAGGCCTCCAACCGCGCCACCCCGCTCCAGATGGCCATGGTCGCCTCGGCGGTCGCCAACGACGGCAAGCTGATGAAGCCGTACATGGTCGACGAGGTCAGGGCACCGAACCTGGACACCCTGGAGACGACCGAGCCGCAGCAGCTGTCCCAGGCGGTCTCCGCGGAGACCGCGCAGAAGCTCCAGGACATGATGGAGACGGTCGTCAACGACCCGCAGGGCACCGGCGGCAAGGCCAAGATCTCCGGCGTCACCGTCGGCGGCAAGACCGGTACCGCCCAGCACGGCCTGAACAACAGCGAGAAGCCGTACGCCTGGTTCATCTCGTACGCGAAGCTGTCCGACGGCAGCGCGCCCGTGGCCGTCGCGGTCGTCGTCGAGGACGGCGCGGCCAACCGTGAGGACATCACCGGTGGCGGTCTCGCCGGTCCGATCGCAAGGGACGTGATGAAGGCCGTCATCGACAGCAAGAAGTGACCCCCATCACGTTGCCTGCACATCGGTGCACGTTGCGATACCGGTCCTGCATCGGGTGACGGGCTTGGCCAGGTCACAGACCGCCGTCCGGGTACGGTATGCCCGGACGGCAGCCTTCGACCGCACACGTGTGCCGGTCGGGACCGACGGAGAGGGCTGGTAGGTAGCTATGGAAGAGCCGCGTCGCCTCGGCGGCCGGTACGAGCTGGGCCATGTGCTCGGTCGTGGTGGCATGGCGGAGGTCTATTTCGCGCACGACACCCGCCTCGGCCGCGCCGTGGCGGTGAAGACGCTGCGCGTGGACCTCGCGCGCGACCCTTCCTTCCAGGCCCGGTTCCGCCGGGAGGCCCAGTCGGCCGCCTCGCTCAACCACCCTGCGATCGTCGCGGTCTACGACACCGGCGAGGACTACATCGACGGGGTCTCGATCCCGTACATCGTCATGGAGTACGTCGAGGGCTCCACGCTCCGTGAGCTGCTCCACTCCGGCCGCAAGCTGCTGCCGGAGCGGACGCTGGAGATGACCATCGGCATCCTCCAGGGCCTGGAGTACGCGCACCGAAGCGGCATCGTGCACCGGGACATCAAGCCGGCGAACGTCATGCTGACGCGCAACGGCCAGGTCAAGGTCATGGACTTCGGCATCGCCCGTGCGATGGGCGACTCCGGGATGACGATGACCCAGACCGCGGCCGTGATCGGCACCGCCCAGTACCTCTCGCCGGAGCAGGCGAAGGGCGAGCAGGTCGACGCGCGCTCGGACCTGTATTCGACGGGTTGTCTCCTCTACGAACTGCTGACGGTCCGCCCGCCCTTCGTCGGGGACTCCCCGGTGGCGGTGGCCTACCAGCATGTACGGGAGGAGCCGCAGCCCCCGTCGGTGTTCGACCCCGAGATCACCCCCGAGATGGACGCGATCGTCCTGAAGGCGCTGGTCAAGGACCCGAACTACCGCTACCAGTCGGCCGACGAGATGCGCGCGGACATCGAGGCCTGCCTCGACGGCCAGCCGGTCGGGGCCACGGCGGCGATGGGTTCCGTCGGCTACGGCTACGGCGACGACCAGGCCACCACGGCCCTGCGCTCCGCCGACGGCGGCGCCACCTCGATGCTGCCGCCGATGAACCCGGACGACGGGGGCTACGGCTTCGGCACCTACGACGACCGCCCGGACCGCCGCCGCCAGAAGAAGTCGAACACCTCGACGATCCTGCTGGCCGTGGCCGCGATCCTGGTGCTGGTGGGTGCGATCCTGATCGGGAAGTACGCGTTCAGCGGCAAGAACGCGAGCGACGAGACGGTGAACGTCCCCAGCCTGATCAGCCAGACCGAGGCCAACGCCAGACAACAGCTGACCAATGTCGACCTCAAGGTCGGCACGGTCACCAAGAAGGCCTGCGAGAACCAGCCCGCCGGCCAGATCTGCTCGCAGGACCCCGCAGCCAAGACCGAGGTCAAGAAGAACACCGAGGTCAACCTGGTCGTCTCGACGGGCGCGCCCAAGGTGGCGGTGCCGAACGTGATCGACAAGGACGAGGAAACAGCGAAGAGTCAGCTCGAGGACAAGGGCTTCGAGGTCGAGACCAAGCAGACGGTGTCCTCCCAGGAGGCGGGCACGGTCCTCAGCCAGGACCCCGACCCGGGCACCGAGCTGGAGAAGGGCTCGACCGTGACCCTGGAGATCGCCAAGGCCGAGGAGAAGGCCACCGTCCCCGACGTCTCCGGCCAGAGCTGTGAAGCCGCCAAGAACCAGATGCAGGCCAACAACCTGACCGGCAACTGCGTCGACGTCGACACCCAGGACCAGAACCAGGTCGGCAAGGTCATCTCGACCAGCCCGTCCATCGGGTCCCAGGTCGACAAGGGCTCCACGGTGACGATCCAGGTCGGCAAGAGCAGCCAGACCCAGGTGCCGTCCGACCTCCAGGGCCTGACCCTGAAGGACGCCAAGCAGAAGCTGTCGGACGCGGGCCTGAACGTCGGCCAGATCTCCGGTTCCCAGGACGACGACGCCCAGGTCATCAGCTCCGACCCGAGCCCCGGCAGCACGGTGAACCGCGGCACGTCGGTCAACCTGATCGCCATAAAGACCGGGAACAACGACGGCGGCAACAACGGCGGCTTCCTCAACGGCGGCAACGGCTAGCCGCTGAGCCCGCACGGGCGGACGGCGAGGGGCCCGGTACTCGGATCGGACGAGTACCGGGCCCCTTGTCGTGCCGCCGGGGCGGTCAGCCGTTCAGTTCCTTCGGGGGGGTGCGCCGCGCGTCGACCTTCTGGACCCGCTCCAGTTCGCCCCACACCACATAGCGGTAGCGCGAGGTGTAGACCGGGGTGCAGGTCGTCAGGGTGATGTAGTGGCCGGCCTTCTTCTTACCGGACTCCTCGGGGATCCGGCCGAGGACCTCGACGTTGTACTTCGAGGTCTCGGGGAGGATCGCGTAGACCTTGTAGACGTACCAGTCGTCCCGCGTCTCGAAGACGATCGGGTCGCCCTTCTTGAGCTTGTCGATGTTGTGGAACTTCGCGCCGTGGCCGTCCCGGTGCGCGGCAAGGGTGAAGTTGCCGTCCTTGCCGCTGGTGGGGAGCGCGGCCTTGACGGGGTCGGTGTAGTAGCCGGCCACCCCCTCGTTGAGGACGTCCGTCGAGGTGCCCTTCTCGACCAGGACGTCGCCGTTCCTCATGGCGGGCACGTGCAGGAAGCCGATGCCGTCCTTGGTGTCGAGCGCGCCCGGCCCGGTGTCCTGCTGGGCCCAGTTGTCCCGGACCTTGTCGGCCTGCTTGTCGGCGTGCCGGTCGGCGACGACGTTCGTCCACCACAGGGAGTAGACGACGAACAGGCCGAGGACCAGGCCCGCCGTGATGAGGAGTTCACCGAAGACGCTGACGGCGAGGGCGATCCGCCCCCGCCGCGGCGGCCCCGCCGACGCGTCCGCCTGAGGATCCCGTACCTGCTCGGTGTCGCCGGTGGTCGCTGCCACGTTCATGTGCCCCTACTCGACTAGCGCATCCGGCTTGCCCTTGCTGCGCGGCCGTTCCTCGACCATCTTGCCCCAGACGATCAACCGGTACTTGCTGGTGAACTCCGGCGTACAGGTGGTGAGGGTGATGTACCGGCCCGGACCGGTGAATCCGGACTGCGGCGGTACGGCCTCCAGGACGCTGGTGTTGCTGGGCGCGGTGACCGGCAGCGAGGACATCATCTTGTAGACGAAGTACTCGTCCTGGGTCTCCACGACGATGTCGTCGCCCTTCTGGAGCCGATTGATGTAGCGGAACGGTTCACCGTGGGTGTTGCGGTGCCCGGCGAGCCCGAAGTTGCCGCTCTTGTCCTCGGGCATGGCCGTCTTCAGCGCGCCCTCGCCGTAGTGCCCGACCATGCCCTTGTCGAGCACCTTCTTGTTGCTGACGCCCTCCGCGATCGGCACGACCACGTCCAGCTTGGGGATGTGCAGGATCGCGAAGCCCTGGCCGGGGGAGAAGGTGCCCGGGTTGCGCTTGCCGTTCGCCCAGTCGTCCTGGAGGCTGTCCGCCTCCTTGCTGGCCTGGGCGTGCGCCCGCACGTTCGTCCACCAGAGCTGGTAGCTGACGAAGAGCAGCATCAGTACGCCCGTGGTGATGAACACCTCGCCGACCGCCCGGCTGGCGACGACCGCGGCGCTGGGCTTGCGCGCCTTGGCCTGTCGGCGGGCCTCCACCCGCGACAGCGGCCGCTCGTCCTGCGAGGGCGCGAACGCCGGGTCGTCCGCGTCGAGGGATTCCGCGGCGGAGCCGACGTGACGCCCGTGACGGCCCTTGGCGGCCTTCCTGCGGGCCGCCCGGCCACCCGCGGGGGTTCCAGGGGCGGGAGAGGCCGTTGTGGCGCCAGAGGCGGCTGTGGCGCCTCCGAACGGTCCGAAAGGATCGGCCCCGGCCGGCGGTGGCTCCGGTATCCGCAGCGCCACCGTCTCCTCGTCGACGGGCGGAAGCTGCTGGGTGAACGCCTCGCCCCCCACCGCACCGCTCCTCGGTCCGGCGACCGGAGCGGCTTTCCGCCGCCGCCCGGTGCCGGGGCGCGGATCGCCGGCGTACGGCTCGGCCCCCGGCGGCTGCTCCCCGGCGTACGCATCCACGCCGAAGGACTCGTACGGCGCGGTGCCGTACGAGTCCTCGCGCTCGGGGCGCAGCGCGGTCACGCCGTGGCCCTGCCCACCACCGGGGCGAGCCCCGCCGACCTCGCCACCGCGCCCTGGTCGCCGCACTCCACCAGCCAGTTGGCCAGCATCCGGTGGCCGTGCTCGGTCAGCACCGACTCCGGGTGGAACTGCACGCCCTCGACGGGCAGTTCCCGGTGGCGCAGCCCCATGACGATCCCGTCGTGGGTGCGGGCGGTGACCTCCAGCTCGGCCGGGACGGTGGCCGGCTCGGCGGCGAGCGAGTGGTAGCGGGTCGCGGTGAAGGGGGTGGGCAGTCCGCTGAAGACGCCCTTGCCCTCGTGTTCCACCAGCGAGGTCTTTCCGTGCAGCAGCTCGGGCGCGCGGTCCACGACACCGCCGTACGCCACCTGCATCGACTGCATGCCCAGGCAGACCCCGAAGACGGGGACGCCGGTGGCCGCGCAGTGGCGGACCATCTCGATGCAGACGCCGGCCTCCTCGGGGGTGCCGGGTCCGGGGGACAGCAGGACGCCGTCGAAGCCGTCCTGGGCGTGGGCCGTGGAGACCTCGTCGTTGCGCAGGACCTCGCACTCGGCGCCCAGTTGGTACAGGTACTGGACGAGGTTGAAGACGAAGCTGTCGTAGTTGTCGACGACGAGAATGCGCGCGCTCACTGGTTGTCCACCGTCACATCGTTGAAGGGAAGCAGCGGTTCGGCCCACGGAAAGACGTACTGGAACAGGGCGTAGACGACAGCGAGGGCCAGCACGATCGAGATCAGCGCCTTCACCCACGCGTTTCCCGGCAGATGCCGCCAGATCCAGCCGTACATGCCGTCCCTTCCGTCGCACCACGGCACCTGACTCACGCCGTACGCCACCAGACTAACGGCGCAGGGCCTTCGGTTCGCCTGCCTCCACGGGCTGTGTGGAGTCGAGATGCGCCCAGACGATCAGCCGATGACTGTGCCCCCATTCCGGATCGCACGTGGTCAGCGTCAGATACCGGCCCGGACGCGTGTACCCCGACTTACGTGGCACAGCGTCGATCACCTCGACGTCGGAGGGCACGGTTTTGTAGGGGCCTTTGTCGATCCGATACGTGAACCAGGTCGTGCCGTCGGTGAGCACCACCGCGTCCCCGCGCCGCAGCTCGGGGAAGTCCTTGAAGGGGTCGCCGTAGGTACGCCGGTGACCTGCGACGGAGAAGTTCCCGGGCTGGCCGAGCCGTGCCGTGCCGGCGTAGTGGCCCAGCCCCTTCTTCAGGGTGCCGGTCCCGGTGCCTTCGAGGACCGGCTTGTTCCACGTGAAACCGAGACGGGGGATGTACATCACCGCGAAGGGCTGTCCGTTCCGGTACGGCGCCGGCGGCGCGGGGGTGCTCGCCCGCGGGGCCGGCTGCCGGGTCGCCCACTGTTCGTGCAGGTCGTCGATCTGGTCGCCCATGGCCCGGTCGGCCCGCACTCCGGTCCAGAAGAGCACATAGGCGACGAAGAGCACGATGACGGCGCCGACGGTGATGCACAGCTCGCTGAACGTCCTGACGATCACCCGTAACGACACAGGCGCTCCCGCCGGTTGCTACTCCACAGGCTTCGCGTAGTGCAGATCCACTGTGCCCGAGTAGCCCGGCAGAGTCACCGTCCCGTCCTCCGTGACTTTCCAGCCGAGGCCGTAGACGTTGACGTAGACCATGTAGTTCTGGATCGCGGGCGAGTCGGCGAGCGCCTTCTGGAGCTTCTCGGGGTCGCCGACCGCCTGGATCTTGTACGGCGGTGAGTAGACCCGGCCCTGGAGGATCAGGGTGTTGCCGACGCAGCGCACGGCGCTGGTGGAGATCAGCCGCTGGTCCATGACCTTGATGCCGTCGGCGCCGCCCTTCCACAGGGCGTTGACCACGGCCTGGAGGTCCTGCTGGTGGATGACCAGGTAGTCGGGCTGGGGCGCGGGGTAGCCGGGGAGCTTGGCGGTCGCGTCGGGCGGGGCGTCGTTGAGGGTGACCGTGATCGCCCTGCCCTTGAGCTTCTGGGTGCCGGCGCTCTTCTCCAGGCCCGTGAGCTTCTGGTCCTCGGCGCTGGTGCTGCCGTCGTCGGCCTCGGCCAGGGACTCCACCTGCGCGCGCAGGGCCCCGTTGGACTCGTCCAGCTCGCCGTTCTTGCGGCTGTGCTCCTGGATCAGGTCGGAGAGCTTCAGCAGGGAGGCGTCCGTGCGGATGTTCGTACCCTTGGCCGTCTGGAAGCTGGTGACGAAGAGGAGTCCGGCGAGGGCGAAGACGCCCGCGGTGAGCATGCGCACGGGACGGTGGCGGGGCGTTGAACCCGTGCGGGGGGAGTCGGCAGAATTGCTCAACGTACCCTTATCTCCTTCGGCGCCGTAGAAGCACTACGCTAACGGACGCCCGGGGGAGCCCCTCAGTCCCCTAGTACGCAGCCCCCGAGCCCGACCAGTTACCTGCGCGGCCACGCAGCGCATCGACAGGAGAGACCCTCGTGCCGAAGTCACGTATCCGCAAGAAGGCCGACTACACGCCGCCGCCGGCGAAGCAGGCGACCGCGATCAAGCTGACAAACCGCGCCTGGGTCGCCCCGGTGATGCTGGCGATGTTCCTGGTCGGACTGGCCTGGATCGTCGTCTTCTACGTGACGGACGGCACGCTGCCGATCGACCAGCTGAACAACTGGAACATCGTGGTGGGCTTCGGCTTCATCGCGGCCGGGTTCGGCGTCTCCACGCAGTGGAAGTAGCGGTCGCCGCCGGCTCTCCCCAGGGCTGTTCACTGAGTTATCCACAGGCCTGAGCCTTCTGTCCACAGATGGGGAAAAGAAACGACGATCTGTGGATAACTCACCGGAGGTTGACGCCGGTATGACGTAACTACCGGCAGTCACCAGCCCTCGAAAGCTCGTTCGCCCCCTGCCTGACCTGCATGAACAAAGGTCACGGACAGGGGGCGTCGACGTTCCCGCACGTTGTGCACAAGATTCGCCACGCGCTGTGGACAACAGGGCGCTCAAGTGAGCTGGGCGGTCCTCAGGAGGGTCAGCACGACCACCGCGGCCAGCACCGCGGCACAGATCCCGTACTGGACGAGCGCCCGGTGCTCACGCGGGGCGTGGACCATGCCGTATCCGATGATCACGCCCGCGACGAGACCACCGATGTGGGCCTGCCAGGCGATGTTGCTCCACCCGAAGGTGAAGATCAGGTTGATCACCAACAGGGTGAGGATCGGCCGCATGTCGTAGCGCATCCGGCGCATCAGCACGGCCGTGGCGCCGAAGAGACCGAAGATCGCGCCCGAGGCGCCGAGCGACGGCTGGTTGGGCTCGGCGAGCAGATACGTCAGCGCGCTGCCCGCCAGGCCGGAGACGAAGTAGAGCGCCAGATAGCGGGCCCGGCCGAGCGCCTGTTCGAGCGGGCCGCCGAGCCACCAGAGGCTCATCATGTTGAACAGGATGTGGACGATGCCGCCGTGCAGGAACATCGGCGTCAGCAGCCGGTACCACTGCCCCTCCGCGATGCCCTCGACCCCGCCGAGGACCGGCACGTACGCCCGGCCGAGCAGCTCGAAGCTGTTGGTGAAGCGGTCGCCGACGGCCATCTGGACCAGATAGACGGCCACGCACAGCCCGATCAGGATCTTGGTGACCAGGCGGGGATCGTCCTTGAGGGCACCCCCGGCGAGGGTGCGCGGCTGGGAGGCCGCCGGCGGATGCCCCGTGCCCGAACCTTCCCGGACGCAGGTGGGGCACTGGAACCCGACCGAGGCGCTGACCATGCACTCCGGGCAGATCGGCCGCTCGCAGCGGGTGCAGCGCACGCCGGTCTCGCGGCCCGGATGCCGGTAGCAGGAGGGCAGCCCGCTGTGGGTGCCGTCCGGCCGGCTGCCTGGCGCCTGGTCCATGAGCTCCCCCAGTTCGTCGTCGGGCGGGGCGGGCATACGGGATCCGCCCTGCTCATCCTTACGGACGAGCGGGGCAAATGGTTCCTGTTCCCGCCGCGGACCGCGCTAACGCGTCTCGACGACGACCGACTCGATGACGACGTCCCGCGTCGGGCGGTGGGTGCGCGGGTTGGTCTCGGTGGCCGCGATCTCGTCCACGACCTTCTGGCCGGCCTTGTCGACAACCTCACCGAAGATGGTGTGCTTGCGGTTGAGCCAGGCCGTCGGGGCGACGGTGATGAAGAACTGGGAGCCGTTGGTGCCCGGGCCCGCGTTCGCCATGGCCAGCAGATACGGGCGGTCGAAGCGCAGTTCGGGGTGGAACTCGTCGGGGAACTGGTAGCCGGGGTCGCCGGTGCCGTTGCCCAGCGGGTCACCGCCCTGGATCATGAACCCGCTCATCACCCGGTGGAAGACCGTGCCGTCGTACAGCGGGGCGGTGGAGCGCTCGCCGGTCGCGGGGTGGACCCACTCGCGCGCGCCGGTGGCGAGCTCGACGAAGTTCGCGACCGTCTTCGGGGCGAAGTCCCGGAAGAGCCGGATCTCGATGTCGCCCCTGCTGGTTCTCAGGGTGGCGTAGAGCTGCTCTGCCACGATCCTGCCTTCCGTTGTGCTCGTGTGATCCCCCGATCCTTGCACGGACGGGAGCGGGCGGCGCCGATCCGTGGCATTGTCGACGACAAGGTCCCGTTGCCCTTATTCATCCCCTATGGCCACCCGCCCGGCACCCGGATGCCCCTCCGCACGTGCCGTGACGGACACCGGCAGGCATGATCCGTAAAAGGGTGGAAAGTCGAAATACCGTACGCCACCGAGGAGGAGGAACCCGTGACCCGCATCGAGAGCGTGCGCGCCGCGACCGGCTCGGCGAAGGACAGCGTGCTGCACGCCGCGGAAGTGGTGGCGCCCTACGCCGACACGGCCAAGGAAAGGGCCGCGCAGTACGCGCAGGAGGCCCGGGAACGGCTCGCGCCCAAGGTGTCCCTGGCCGCCGAGCAGGCCCGCACCCAGTACGACACCCATGTCGCGCCCCGGCTGGAACTGGCGCGGACGCATGTACCGCCGAAGGTCGACCAGGCCGCGCACGAGGCGGCCGTCCGGACCCGGATCGCCGCCCGGCAGGCCGCCGAGTACTCCCGGCAGGCGGCGGAGTACTCCCGGCCGAGGATCGAGCAGGCCGTCGCCGCGGCCGGACCCATGAAGGACGAGGCCACCGCCCGGGGCGTCGCCGCGGTGGCCGCGCTGCGCGGCCAGGTGACGCCGAGGGAGATCGAGCGGCTCGTGCGCCGGCACCGGCGGCGGGCCCGGGCCGGCAGGGCCGCCCGCATCCTCCTGGTCTGCGGGGCGGTCGCCGGTGGCGCCTTCGCGGCCTGGAAGTGGTGGGACAAGCAGGCCAACCCGGACTGGCTGGTCGAACCGCCCGCGCCCACGGAGGTCCCCCCCTCCGGAGGTCTGACCTCGGTGGACGGCAGCGGTGCCGTCCTGGACCCGGAGGTGCAGGCCAAGCAGGCCGAGGAGGAGGCGGCGCACCGCGACGACGACCGCGGCTGACGCCCGCACGAACGGGACGCCGCCCGCCCGGAGTTCGCCGTCCCGCGTACCCCTTTGTGTCCTTCCGGACAGGCGGGACCGTCCGTCCGACCGGTCGGGCGGGACCGCCCGCCGGTCCGTGAGAGAACCCGGGACAAGCTGAGAAAAGCCCCCCTGCTCTGCGTTTCCGCAGATCAGGGGGGCTTTCCGGTGTGGAGCCTAGGGGAGTCGAACCCCTGACATCTGCCATGCAAAGACAGCGCTCTACCAACTGAGCTAAGGCCCCGGAAGGGACGTCCGGCCGGGAACTCGTCCCGACGGCCGCCGCAGACCAGAGTACCGGGTCACCGGGGGTATCTCGCAAAAAGATTGGGGGTCCCCGTGAATGACCACTCTCCGTAAGATGCTCGACGTGGTTCGCTACAGCGAACCGTGGATGTTCTGGGGAAGCGATGGGGAGACGCAATGGACGCCGCACAACAGGAAGCGACCGCGAGAGCGCGGGAACTTCAGCGGAACTGGTACGGGGAGCCACTGGGGGCGCTCTTCCGTAAGCTCATCGACGATCTTGGCCTCAACCAGGCTCGTCTCGCGGGGGTGCTGGGGCTGTCGGCACCGATGCTGTCCCAGCTGATGAGCGGTCAGCGGGCGAAGATCGGCAACCCGGCCGTGGTGCAGCGCGTGCAGCTGCTCCAGGAGCTGGCCGGACAGGTCGCGGACGGCAGCGTCAGCGCCGCCGAGGCGACCGAGCGGATGGACGAGATCAAGCGGTCGCAGGGGGGCTCCGTGCTCAGCAACACCACCACCACGACGAGCAGTTCGGGGGCTCCCACGGTGAAGCGGGTGGTCCGGGAGATCCAGTCGCTGCTGCGCTCGGTGGCCGCCGCCGGCGACATCATCGACGCCGCCGACACCCTCGCCCCGAGCCACCCGGAACTGGCCGAGTTCCTCCGGGTGTACGGGGCGGGCCGCACCTCGGACGCCGTGACGCACTACCAGTCCCACCAGAGCTGAGCCGTACGGACTGAGCCGCCGGACTGAGCCGTCCGACCGGTCGCCGAAGGGGGTTCGGCACCGGACGCACGCGCCCGGCCGTCGGGGGACGGTCGAGGGAGTACTCGAGAAGACCACTACGGGTGCACGGGGCACCGGTACGGGTACACGGGGGACGAGTACGCGGTGGACGGGGATCCGGTACGGGTGGACGGGGATCCGGTACGGGGTACATGGGGAACCGGTACGGGGTACATGGGGAACCAGTACGGGGTACATGGGGGACGAGTACGGGGTACTCGGGGGATACATACGGGGGCACGGGGGACATACCCGAGGGGCCGGGAAGACCTTCCCACAGGACCGCGGGGACACGGGGGTCCATCGCTCGCCACGGGGGTAGCGAGGGGGTAGCAGGGGGACATCCGAGGGGGAGGAGCGACGCACTGCCATGGGTGAGGTCTTCGCCGGACGGTACGAACTGGCCGACCCGATCGGGCGCGGAGGGGTCGGCGCGGTCTGGCGCGCCTGGGACCACCGCCGCCGCCGGTACGTGGCCGCGAAGGTGCTCCAGCAGCGGGACGCGCACTCCCTGCTGCGGTTCGTCCGGGAACAGGGACTGCGGATCGACCACCCGCATGTGCTCGCGCCCGCCAGCTGGGCCGCCGACGACGACAAGGTGCTGTTCACCATGGACCTGGTGGCCGGCGGTTCGCTGGTCCACCTCGTCAACGACTACGGTCCGCTGCCGCCCGCGTTCGTCTGCGGCCTGCTCGACCAGCTCCTGTCCGGGCTCGCCGCCGTGCACGCGGAGGGCGTGGTCCACCGTGACATCAAACCGGCGAACGTGCTCCTCGAAGCCACCGGCACCGCCCGCCCCCGGCTCAGGCTGTCCGACTTCGGCATCGCGATGCGGCTCGGCGAACCGCGCCTGACCGAGACCAACCTCGTGGTGGGGACGCCCGGTTACCTCGCCCCCGAGCAGATGATGGGCGCCGAACCCGACTTCCCCGCCGACCTGTTCGCCGTGGGACTCCTCGCGCTGTACCTCCTCGAAGGCGCCAAGCCGGACGCCAAGGCGCTCGTGCAGTACTTCGCCGAGCACGGAACCCCGGGTGCCCCCAAGGGAATCCCGGATCCGCTGTGGCAGGTCGTCGCCATGCTGCTGCAACCCGATCCGCAGGCCCGCTTCCGCACGGCCACGGGGGCGCGCAAGGCGCTGGCGGCGACCGCGGAGCTCCTGCCGGAGCCCGGCCCCGACGACGAACTCATCGAGATATTCGACCAACTCGGGCCCCTTCCCCAGGGGTTCGGCCCCGAGGGGCCCCTGACGCCGCTCCCGAGGAAGCCTCCTTCCGCGGCGCCGGGATCCACCGGCCTCACGGGATCAACCGGCCACAGGGGATCAACCGGTGAGCGCCTCCTGCCCGCCCGGCCGACGACTCCCCCCGACGGGTCCCTTCCCGTACGGCCCGACACTCCCCCCGGCCAGGCCCGTCCGGGCACGGATTCCCTGCCCGCGCGGCCTCTCACGCCCCCCGGCCCGACGGGCCCGCCCGCCTTGACCGGTCCAGGCGAAACGTCCCCTCACACAGCGTCCACACCGACGCCCTCTCCCTCCGTCCCCCCACGGCCGCCGGCGCACCCTCCGACGGTCACCCCCACACCGACCCCCACGCCGACCCCGACACCGACCCCGACACCGACCCCCACTCCGACCCCGTCCATGTCGGACACCGGCAGCTTCCACCTCCCGCCGCCGCTCCCGACGGTCACGAGCACACCCACACCCACACCCACCCCGACCCCCTACGACCCCACCTTCGCCCTGGTGCCCTCCCACGGCCCGCGCGCCGCCACCGCCACCGCCTCCTACACTGCTCAGGACCCGGTCGCGGCGGCCCCTCGGCCGCGGGGGCACCGGGCCGTACGGCAGCGGCGGCCGGGCCCGCCCGTCAGGGTCACGGTCCCGGTGCTGCTGCTCGCGCTGGCCTGCTACGCCGTCGGGTTCTGGGCGCTGACGCGGATCTGAGCGGAGGCCCGGCGGCGGGCGATCAGGGTCCAGCCGCCGAGGAACAGCAGCAGCGCGCTGCCGGTGCCGATCCCGGCCGCCGCGACCGCCCGCATCACGGGGTCGTCCCCGTCCCCCGTGGATCCCCCGGGCGACCCTGTCCCCGTGTCCGTGCCGAAGACCCCGGCGGGCACGGGCCGGCCCAGGTACCCCGGCCCGGACTCCGGGGAACCCCCGAGGCGGACCCGCAGGGTCACCTCGTAGGGGCCGTCGCCGAACTGCTCGGCGATCTGCGTGGAGAGATGGACGACGAGATAGTAGGAGCCGGCGAACCGCAGACTGTTCTGCGGGTCGGTCGGCGCGTACCGGTTGGCGTACCGGACGGGTGGGACGGGATCCAGGGCGGCCGACTTCTCGCTGCCGCCGTAGCCGGTGCCCCGGGCCACCACCTTGGCGCGCACCGGGTTGTAGAGGGACAGCTCCAGCGCGTCGACCACATATCCGGTGCCGGCTCCGGCGCCGGTGCCCGAGGCGCTGCTCGTGGTGCCGCCGGCCAGGTCCGCCTCGGCGTACAGCTGCTGTCCCCAGTCGACGGGCACCCGGAAGAAGACGGTCTCGCCGGGGACCACCTCGTCGCGCCAGACGCCCTGTCCGACGGCGGTCGCCGCGGTGAAGCCGGCGCCGCCGGGCCGCACGACCGGCTCCCCGGACGGCGGTGCGGGGGTCGCGGAGTCCCAGGCCCGAGGGGTGCTCGTGTCGCCGGCCGCCGCGAGCGGGGGCTCGGTGACGGGCGCGAGTTCCAGCTCCCAGGGGTCGCCGGCGGTCTCCCCGGTGCCCGTGTCCGACCGCTCGACGACCACGTAGTACGTGCCCGCCTCCTGGCACAGCCCCTTGCCGGGCCTGATCTCCCGCGCGCCCCAGGCCGTCACGGGCTGCGGGCTGCGCGCGGCGCCGATCGTCGCCGACTCGAAGGAACAGCTTCCGCTGTCGGCGTCCTGCACGGAGACCGTGATGCCGTCGCCGACGGCGGGGGTGCTCCCGGGGCGGGGGATCGCGGTGACGGCGACGTACGCGGTGGACGCGTCGTCGAGTTCGAGGCGGTAGTACGCCTTGCTGCCGCCGTCGAGCGTGCTCTTGTACGTCGCTCCGGGCTCCAGCCGTACGGCCGCGGCGGCGCCGGTGGCGGCACGGGCCTCACGGACGTCGTCGGCGAAGGCGTACGACGGGACGTCCGGCGCGGCCACGGCGGCGGGCGCCGGCACCGTCCACCCGAGCAGCACCCCCAGGACCACGGCGCGCAGCATCACCGCCGCGCGCCCCGTACCCCCCGTACGCCGGGCCATCAGAACCCGCCCCCTCGCCTTGGTCCGATCGTGGCCCATCCTGCCCCGCCGCCCCGGCCCCCGCCCCCGCAATCCCCACGAGCGTCCGGAACGCCCGCGTCTATCCGCAAACCGGAACCTCCGCAACCGGAGGCCGTACACCAGCAACACAAAACCCCGACCGCTTCGGCGGCCGGGGTCTGATCTCGATCTCAGTCTCTGGTGTCGGTACTCACGAACCCGTGGGCACGGAGTCGGTGGCCTCCGTCCACAGGTCCTGCTCGGCGCGATCCGCCTGGATCTGCCGGTACACGAGGAGACCGCCGATGGCGGCCAGTGCGACCAGGAGCAGCTTCTTCACCGCGCGACCTCGTCTTTCCTTGACGTAGGGGACCTCTGGCGCCCGACTATACACACCGACCGATATCGATCGGTGACCTGCGTCGGCCTCCCAACTCCCTTCTTCGGCCGCTCTGTGACTCGTTTCCCCCGGTGCGCCCATACGAGTGGTGTTCATCGGAACATCGCCTCGTCGTGTGCGTCGGTCCCCCGGTTCCCCCTCGCCATACACATGATGACCAAAGTACGCAAATCGCCCAACCTGAAGGTGAGGGGCATGACCGTGAACCGGGTCATGAAGCTCTGGACCGCGATCGTCACCGCGTTCCTCGCGCTGTGCACGGCGCTCGGCTTCGTCGCTTCGACCGCCGCGACCGCGGCGGCACAGACGGGACCGACACACACGGACGCCGAGAAGACCGGCGGCACCGAGAGCCCGCGCGCCGAGAGCGCGGGCGGATCGAGTCCCGGAGGATCGAGTGCCGGAGAATCGAGCTCCGGCGGCCCGAACGCGGGCGGCTCGCACTCCGGAGTCGAGAGCAGCCGCGGTACGAGCCTCCGCGCCACGAGCCCCGAGGCGTCGAGCCCCCGCGGTGCAAGCGTCGGCGGTGCGGGCGTCGGCGGCGGGATCCCCGCCGAGGAGAACGCAGGCACTCGGGACGCCGGTTCTGCGCGCCCTGCCCGTGAGGTGCCCGCCGGCGAGCGCCCGAGCGGACCGGTCACCAGGAGCACGCCCGTCACGACCCCGTCGCCCGCCTCCGCCTGGGACTTCTTCCAGACCCGCTCCCTGCCCCCCACCATGAAGCAGCGCATCCTCGCCGAGGCCCACGGCAAGTCCCCCAGCTGCCGCCACAGCTCCCTCGACGACGCGGACGCGGCCGAGCAGGGCGCCGACTGCGACCGCGACCACACGGAGGCGGCCGAGCCGTCGATCCCGGTCCAGCGCTGAGACGTAGCCGGTACAGATGAGGCATAGCAGTAAAGAGCGGTACCACCGACGTTCGACGTGACGGCGACTTGCGTACAGACCGCACGATGCAGGCCCGGCGGCTCCGAAGCGACCGGGCCTTCGCCGCATGCACACCTCACTGGGTGATCCACGAGGACGGTACGACGGACCAGGTCCGCCCGTACGTCCCCCAGGACCCCCCAGGACCCCCAACCCCCCGTGACCTGCCGGCCCCCCTCGGCCGGACCTACCCGGCCGGCCGGCCCGCGGCGACGGACAGCCAGTGGGCCACCCGGCGCAACGTGCTCTCGTCGGCCCCGTCCACCAGGGCCCGTACGGCCGTGACGTCGTCCGGGGTGAGGTCGTACAGGCCCGCCTTGCTCAGCCCGGCCATGAGCACCTGGTGCCGGCGGCCCTCCATGCGCTCGACGAGCTTGGCGGGAGAGGCGGCCACCGGAGTCTCGGCAGCCACCGGACTCTCGGCAGCCACCGGACTCTCCGCGGCCACCGGGCTCTCCGCGGCCGGGGCGCCCGCCGGGTCGTACAGGTGCCACCCGCCGTCCTTCGGCCCCCACAGGGCGACCGTCACCGCGTCCCCCCGCGCCCGCTTGACCTGCGCCATCTCGCCCATCGCGTACAGCACGGGGGTGCGGTCGGGCGATTCGGCGGCGGGCCGCCAGGAATCCGAGGACGGGTCGTGGAACATCGCGACCCAGCGCGGGTCCCCCGGCGGCTGCGGGCTCCGGGGACTGCCCTGTCGGGCCTGTCGGGTCTGTCGGGTCTGTCGGGTCTCCATGGCGCTCACCCCTTCCATATCGCCGTATCGGCACGGCGGGGCGACCATAACTGACGGACCGTCAGCTATCCAGCCCGGCGAGGCTCCGGTAAGGCACCAGGCTCCCGGGCCTCCCTACTGCGCCGCCGCGATCGCCGCCCGGGCCCGTGCCCGGAACGCCTCCAGCTTGTCCACCGGCTCGGTCAGCTGCCGGCTGCGCGAGCGGACGCCGACGTCATGGCCTGCCGCGGCCCTGCGCAGCGCGCCGACCGTGGCCCGCTCCCGCGGGATGTGGGCGAAGGGATCGAAGGAGTACCAGCGCATCGCGTTCTCGTGGGTCATCTTCGCGATGTCCGCGTCCGGTACCGCACACTCGCGCAACACCTCGTGGAGCTGCTCGGGCGCGTCCGGCCACAGCGAGTCGCTGTGCGGGTAGTCGCCCTCCCAGCAGATGTTGTCGATACCGATGTCGTGCCGCAGCCTGACGCCCAGCCGGTCGGTGATGAAGCAGGTCAGGAAGTGCTCGCGGAAGACCTCGGAGGGGAGCTTGCCGCCGAAGTCCTGGAGGGTCCAGGTCGCGTGCATCTCGAAGGTGCGGTCGACGCGCTCCAGGAAGTAGGGGATCCAGCCGGTGCCGCCCTCGGACAGCGCGATCCGCAGGGCCGGGAACTCCTTGAGGACCCGGGACCACAGCAGGTCGGCGGCGGCCTGGACGAGGTTGATCGGCTGGAGCGTGATCATCACGTCCGGCGGCGAGTCGACGGCCGGGATGGCGAGGCGGCCGGAGGAGCCGATGTGCACCGACAGCACGGTGTTCGTGTCGCAGGCGGCCTGCCACACCGGGTTCCAGTACGGGTCGTGGAAGCTCGGATAGCCGAGGGCCGCCGGGTTCTCCGGGAAGGTCATCGAGTGACAGCCCTTGGCCGCGACCCGCCGTATCTCGGCCGCCGTGAGCTCGGCGCTCCAGATGGCCGGCAGCGCCATGGGGATGAACCGGCCGGGGTACGCCCCGCACCACTCGTCGATGTGCCAGTCGTTGTAGGCGCGCACGAGGGCCAGGGAGAAGTCGGAGTCCTCGGTGGCGAACATCCGCGCCGAGAAACCGGGGAAGGACGGGAAGTTCATCTGGGCGAGGACACCGCCCGCGTTCATGTCCTTGATCCGCTCGTGGACGTCGTAGCAGCCGGGCCGGATCTCGTCCATGCCCTGCGGGTCGAGGCCGTACTCCTCCTTGGGCCGCCCGGCGACCGCGTTGAGCGCGGCGTTGCCCACGGTGTTGTCCCGGAACTGCCACACATCGCTGCCGTCCTCGCGGTGGACGAGCTTCGGCGCGTCGTCCAGGTACCGCTTCGGCAGGTGGTTCACGAAGATGTCCGGCGGCTCGATGATGTGGTCGTCCACGCTGATCAGGATCAGATCGTCCCGTTGCATGTCAGTGCCTCCCGCACGCCCTGCTGGATCCGCACTCTCGTTTTTTGAAAACTACATTCTCACCAGGCGCGAATCAAGCATTCGGCACAGGCGGACGGCGGACGGCGGGGGCGGCATCCGGACAGCGGGGTCCAGGTCTCGGCCAAAGGTGATCGGGAACCGGCCCGGCCAGTGGATCAATGCGTGAGGGCCGCGGGCCCGGGGTAACTCAACCCGGTTCGGGAACCGAGGAGCGGAAAGTGACCGGTGCGCACTGCACACGCCATCGCGCGCACCGCACCGTTCGGCACCGGTCCCTCCCCTCGTGCGGACCGCTGCCGAACGGTGCGGATGACGTCCGGTTGCCCTTCGGATCCTGCCAGCTACGGCTCGCGGCGAGGAGGGTGCCGACCTCGGGCCCACCTCGTCGCCGCAGGTCAGCCATATAAAGTGAGTTTTCCGGTCCGGATTCCAGGTGCGGGGGAAGTAAAGGGGTGGAGGCCTTGGGCTCCGACTCAGGGGCGCGCACAGCCTTCGCGGAACGTCTCGCGCTGCTCTACAAGGAGGCCGGCAATCCGCCCCTCAAACGCGTCTCCGAGGCGGTCACGCGACTGCACCGGGTCGACGAGCGCGGGCGCCCGGTGCGGGTGTCGGCCCAGCGGATCAGCGACTGGCGCCGGGCCCGCAACGTCCCGGCCCACTTCGCCGCCCTCGCCGCCGTCCTCCACGTCCTGATACCCGACGCGCGCCGCGCCCGGCCCGTCCCCGTCTCCCCCGGCCTCTACGACCTGCCGCAGTGGCAGCGGCTGTGGGAGCGCGCGCTGGCCGACCCGGTGGCGGCCGGCGAGGGCGCCGCGTCCGCCGAGGAGACGGAGGGGGATCAGAGCGCCTCGGGCTCCGGCACCGGGACCGGCGCGGGAGCGGGACCGGGCTCCGGCTCGGGCCCGCGCTCCGGCTCGGGCTCGGGCTCGGGTGAGTCCGCCGTTCCGGGGAGCGTGTGCCCCTACCGGGGCCTGGCCTCCTACCGTCAGCAGGACGCCCGCTGGTTCTTCGGCCGGGAGCGCAGCACCGAGGCCCTCGTCGCCCAGCTGCGCGCGGCCCGGCGCACGGGCGGCCCGGTGATGCTGGTCGGCGCCTCGGGCGCGGGGAAGTCCTCCATGCTCAGCGCCGGACTGGTACCGGCCCTGCGCAAGGGCGCGCTCCGGGACGGGGACGACGAGACGGACGTACCGGAAGGGAACGTACGGGAGGCGGGCGTACGGGAAGGGGGCGTACGGGAAGGGGGCGTACGGGAGGGGAGCTCGCCGCAGGCGAACGCCCGGCAGGGGCACCCTCCGCAGGCGAACGCCCGGCAGGGGCACCACCCGCAGGGACACCCCCCGCAGGCGAACCACCCACAGGGACACCCTCCGCAGGCGAACCACCCACAGGGAAACGCCCCGCAGGAAAACCCCCCACAGGGGCACATACCGCCCGGGGATGTCCTGCATCTGGTCCCCGGTGCCGATCCCCTCGGCGAGCTGACCGCGCGGATACCCGAGCTCGTGCCCCTCGTCGAGGGCGCCCACGAGCTCTCCGACCCCGTTCCGCTGCGGTTCGCGCGGTCCGTGCGGGAGGCCGTGACCGTCTGGGCCCGCCGCGAGGCGCCGGGGAGCGGCCAGGCGGTCGTCGTCGTGGACCAGTTCGAGGAGGTCTTCACCCTCTGTTCCGACGACGCGAGCCGGCGCCTCTTCGTCCAGCTGCTGCACGCCGCGGCCACCCCGGGCGCGGGGGAGCGGGCCCCGGTGCTGGTCGTCCTCGGCATCCGCGCCGACTTCTACGAACAATGCCTCGCCCACCCCGAACTCGCCGACGCCCTCCAGCACCGGCACATGGTCCTCGGCCCGCTCACCACGACCGAGCTGCGCGAGGCGGTCACCGGTCCCGCGAAGGCCGTGGGCCTGGAGCTCGAACCGGGCCTCGCGGAACTCATCGTCCGCGAGGTCAGCGCCGACGGACCGCGCGGCGCCCACGACGCCGGGGTGCTGCCCCTGCTCTCGCACGCCCTGCTCGCCACCTGGCAGCGCCGCAAGGCCGGCCGGCTGACCCTCGCCGGCTACCGCGCCGCCGGCGGCATCCAGGGCGCGGTCGCCGCGACCGCCGAACGGGCCTGGTCCGGCCTCGACCCGGCCGCCCGCACGGCCGCGCGGCTGCTGCTGCTCCGGCTGGTCCGGCTCGGCGAGGACACCCAGGCCACCCGCCGGCGCGGCACCCGCCGCCAGCTCGCGCAGGAGTCCACCGACCCCGGCGCGACCCAGGAGTCCCTGGAGGCGCTGGTGCGCGCCCGGCTGGTGACGCTGGACGCGGAGTCCGTGGAGATCACCCACGAGGCCCTGCTGACCGCGTGGCCCCGGCTGCGCGAGTGGATCGACGAGGACCGCAGCGACCATCTGCTGCGCCAGCGCCTGGAGGAGGACGGCCGGTCCTGGGAGGGCTCGCACCGCGACTCCTCCCTGCTCTACCGGGGCTCACGGCTCGAACAGGCGCACACCTGGGCGAAGTCGGCCGGTGACACCTTCCTCACCCGCAGCGCGGTGGACTTCCTGGCCGCCTCGGTACGGCTGCGCCGGCGCACCGTCTGGATCAGCCGCGCCGCCGTCTCCGCCCTGGTGGTGCTGTCCCTGCTGGCGGTCGGCGCGGCGGTCGTCGCCTGGCAGCAGCGCAACGACGCCGTGTTCGAACAGGTGGTCGCCGAGGCCGACCGGGTGCAGTACACCGACCCGTCGCTGTCCGCCCAGCTCGACCTGGTCGCCCACCGGCTGCGGCCCGGCGACGAGGGCGCCCGCAACCGGCTGATCTCGATCGTCAACGCGCCCCTGGCCACCCCGCTCCTCGGCCACACCGGCGCGGTCTACCTCACCTCCTTCAGCCCCGACGGCAAGCTCCTCGCCACCGCGAGCTACGACCGCACGGTCCGGCTGTGGAGCCTGGCCGACCCGGCCCGCCCCAAGCCCCTCGGCAAGCCGCTCACCGGCCACACCAGCTGGGTGAGCAGCGCGGTCTTCAGCCCCGACGGCCACACGCTCGCCAGCGCCGGCGACGACGGCACGGTCCGGCTGTGGGACGTCCGCAAGCCCTCCGCTCCCCGCCCGCTCGGCAAGCCCCTCCAGGCACACGGCGGCACGGTCTACCTGATCGCCTTCAGCCCCGACGGCCGGACGCTCGTCTCCGCCAACGAGGACAGCAGGGTGCGCCTGTGGAACGTGGCCGACCCGGCCGCGCCGAAGGCCCTCGCCACCCTCACCGGCCACAGCGCCGCGGTGCGCTCCGTGGCGTTCAGCCCCGACGGCCGTACGCTCGCGACCGGCGGCGACGACAACGCCGTACGGCTGTGGAACACCGCCGACCCGGCCCGGCCGCGGCCGCTCGGCGAGCCGCTGACCGGCCACGACGGAACGGTCCACTCCCTGGCGTTCAGCCCGGACGGCGACACGCTCGCCTCCGGCAGCTCCGACGACACCGTCCGGCTGTGGAAGGTGTCGGACCCCGCGCACCCGAGCGCCCTCGGTGCCCCGCTGACCGGCCACACCGGCCCGGTCTGGTCGGTGTCCTTCTCCCCGGACGGCTCGCTGCTCGCCGGCGCCAGCGCGGACAGCACGGCCATCCTCTGGAACGTCAGCGACCCGGCGTACCCCTCCCAGCTCGGCGAACCCCTCGCGGGCAGCAGCGGCGAGATGTACGCGCTGGGCTTCAGCCCCGATGGCACCACCCTCGCCACCGGCAGCGGCGACAACAAGGTCCGGCTCTGGTCGGTCCCCACCGCGGACATGATCGGCCGCACCGGCGCCTTCCGCCCGGACGGGCGGGTGCTCGGCACGGCGGCCCGCGACGGACGCATCCGGCTGTGGAACGTGGCGCGCCCCGACCGCCCGGAACCGCTCGGCAGACCGTTCATGGCCGCGGACGGCGGCTGGCGCTCCCTGGCCTTCTCCCCCGACGGCCGCACCCTCGCCGTCCTCACCGACAACCAGGCGGTCTACCTCTACGACGTCACCGACCCGTCCCACCCCGTCGCGCACGGCGCCCCGATCGCCCTGCGCACCCGCTTCACCGGCCCGGACGCGCTCGCGTACAGCCCCGACGGCAAGACCCTCGCGACCGGCTACGACGACCGCACGATCCAGCTCTGGAACGTGGCCGACCCCGCCCATGTCACCGCCCTGGGCTCCCCGCTCACCGGCCACCGCGGCTATGTCAACGCGCTCGCCTTCAGCCCGGACGGCACGACCCTGGCCTCCGGCAGCGCGGACGCCACGATCCGCCTCTGGAACGTGACGGACCCGAGCCGTGCGACGAACATCGGCAAACCCCTCAAGGGCCACTCGGGCCCGGTCAACGCGCTCGCCTACAGCCCGGACGGCACCACCCTGGCCTCCGGCAGCGACGACGACACGGTCCGGCTGTGGGACATCACGGACCCCTCCCGGGCGGGCGGCCTGGGCTCCCCGCTCACCGGCCACACCGAGGCGGTCGTCTCGCTGACGTTCAGCCAGGACGGCGGCACGCTCGCCTCCGGCGGCAACGACAACACGGTCCGCCTCTGGAACGTCCGCACCCCTTCCGACGCCTCCCCCATCGGCCAGTCGATGAGCCCCAACGCCAAGACCGGCAACTTCCTCTCCTTCAGCCCGAACAGCCGCCTGCTGGGCGTCTCCAGCGGCGCCGACACCGTCCGCCTCTGGAACCTCGACGTCGACCGCGCCATCACCCACATCTGCGCCACCACCCGCAACGTCCTCACCGCCGAGGAGTGGCACGAGTACCTCCCCCGCCTCTCGTACGATCCTCCGTGCCCCGACCACCCCCAGAAGTGATCCCGATCACAACTCACCCCTCGGCCGGACCAGTCGCCTCCCGTTGATCAACCACCCTTGTTAGCCTTGGCCCAAGCCCGGTCGCTGGTGCATCCCCCGTCGCCAGCGACCGGGCCTTTTTGCTGCCCACTTCGCGCCACCGCGCACACAACACAGAAGACCCCCGGTTCATCCGAACCGGGGGTCTTCTCACTGTGGGGCTAACAGGATTTGAACCTGTGGCCTCATCCTTATCAGGTCGGTCACAAGGGGGCGGCGACGTTGGCCAACCGCCTCTGGTGCCCGGCTGAGGGTTCGCCCGCGTTCGCCGCTGATCGCCGCCGTTCGGAGCTGTTGGTGTCAGGCGGTGGTGTCAGCCGCCTGGGGCGGACTTGACAGCCTCGCGAACTCCCCTCGCCAACTGTGGCACGGTCATCACTCCACGCGGATCAAGCCCGTCTGGACCTCAGCCGACGACAGTCAGCCAC
The DNA here is from genome assembly GCF_040630405.1 of Streptomyces sp. NPDC005811. NCBI lineage: Bacteria > Bacillati > Actinomycetota > Actinomycetes > Kitasatosporales > Streptomycetaceae > Streptomyces > Streptomyces sp. NPDC005811. The sequence goes on along the minus strand of NZ_JBEXXK010000007.1, from coordinate 126,534 downwards.
GGCGGCGGGTGCGCCGACCGACCACGCACGCGTGTGCCTCGCTGCACCCCCCACCAACCTCAGCCACGCTACTGGTGCCGTCGATGAGAGCAAGCCCCACTGACAGTTCCGTGACCGACCGCAGCAATCCTCTCGAATCATGACAAACGTCCTACTTGCCGGATGCTGCGGTCTCATGCAATCAGATCACATCTACACGAAGACCGGCTGCAGATGATGCCGCCGTGACTACAGTCAGCTCTCACTCGGCTACATGGAACCGCACGACTGTCAGTGCGGTCAGATAGCTTCGGATCAAAGGAGGGGTAGATGACGTCCAGCAGCAACCCATACCGCAGAGTGACCACCTTCATGTACTGGCTCATTGCGGTGGCTGTCTCGATTGTTGGCGTTCTCCTCATATATCTCAGCGGCACCACTTGGTTCAAAGAGCACAGCACCGTCTCAAACCTCGCAAATCAATTGGGCGGGCTGGCTATCGTGTCGGTAGCAATCGCCATTCTTTGGGAGCTGGCCGGACGTCGCGCATTCTTTAACGAGATGCTCGAAGTTCACAAATTGAAATATGATGTCGTTGAATCTGCGCTTGAATCTATCGGCACGGATTATACGAAAGCACTTGACTGGTCGTCCACAATTTCTAACGCCCGCGAGCTGGATGTCTTTTCCGCCTGGGCAAACACGTGGCGAAATCAGAATCTTGCAGCGCTGTCTACACTGATCGCGAAGAGTAACTCTAAGGTCCGCGTGTTCGTTCCTGACCCCACAGACCGCACCTGCGTCAAGACTCTCGCCAATCGCTTTGGCTACACAGAGAGCGATGCGAGAGGGAAGATTACTGAGGCTATCGACGGGTATAAGCAACTCGATGGGCCCACTCCGTCTGGACGCGTGGAGATCTGGACCACGAGCGTGTACCGAGTTTTCACATCCTACCGAATCGATGACCGTATCGTCGTTACCCTCTACCATCACGCCGCCGGACAGCGCGTTTCAGTACCTGTCTTCGTGTGTCGCGAAGGTGGAAGCCTCTTCAAATTCTTCGAACATGACTTGGAGGTCGTGCGTGGTGCTAGTCAAAAAATTTACCCTTGACGGTACCGCCGCGACCCAAGTTCGGGTCATGTCTCACGATCTGACCGCCGCAGCGTACGAGCAAATTATTGGTGACCAATTTGCTGCTTGGGACATAGAGACGAACGGGCTCGATCCGAAGACGTCCAAGATCGGAACTTGTCAGCTATTCTCGCCGACGGCCGGCGCGTGTGTCATTACAGAGATCCACAAGCCTCCACCACGGCTGACGGCACTGCTAGAAGCTCGAGAGGTTACAAAAGTCTTTCACCATGCCCCATTTGACTTGTCATTCATGGCGCACAAGTGGGGCGCAACGCCGGATTCTGTCGTCTGCACGAAAATCGCCGCTAAGCTGATCGCCCCGGAAGCTGATCCGCGGGAGTATTCCCTCAAGCATCTAATGCGTCTCCACTTTGAAATCGACCTCAACAAGGACATGCGTTTCAGTGACTGGATGAGCGCTTCTCTATCTGATGAGCAACTCCAGTACGCGGTGGGCGACGTTCGCAAGTTGATTGACTTGTATCGACTGCTGCACGGCACGCTCGACACGATGGGTCTAGCCCAGCTCTATCGCGAGTGCTGCGACTTCCTCCCTACTCATGTGAAGCTGCGGTTGCACGGCTGCCCAGATCCGTTCAGGTACTGATCGCGGCAGATGTACTCCCGATGCGTAGGGCGATTCGAGCCTCCCGGGCAGGCGCAACGAACGTGATCCACGACAAGTGGTCATTCGCTGCGCGCGGTACGGGCGGCGGCAGGGCTGGAGCGGGGCGGAGACAGGAGCGCAGGCCCGGCCGGGGGCCGGGCCGCGCGCGGGGAGCGGAGCGAGCCGCCTTGAACCAGTAGAGAAAGTTGTAACGCAGTCGGTCACTCGGGGCCTGTGGGCTTGAAGTCGTACGCACACATCGGGAGTTCGCCGCCTTGGCGGTGTGCGATCGGCAGGAAGAGCACCGGTCGCACCGTCCATGTGATGCGCGTGCTGGCGTGGATGACGGACACAGTCCAGGGCTCGCGCCGTAAGAGCGCTCGTCGGGTGTCGATGCGGTGGTCGTAGAGCCGTTCCCATGCCTCCGCGCAGGCTGCTGTGTCGAGGGCCGGTGAGATGGTGCGGAGGATCGTCGCTACCCAGTTGTTCGCCTCCACGGCGTCGTACGCGTCGTAGGACCCGAAGAGCGCCGGCGCCTGTCGCGCGTCCAGGTTCTGTGTCCAGCACTCGCACCAGAAGCCGGGGCCGGTTGTCGTCCTCACAGATGTCCTCCTCGTCGTGGGCCTGTGAAGAGCTCCGCGGTGACCGTGTGGCCGGCCTCGCTGTCGTGGACGACGACCCGGTGGGCGATCGAGCTGACCATGCCGAGTCCGCGGCCGCGTTCGGCGTCCTGGTCCTGGTGCTCGATCTTCGGGGCCGTGCCCGTGCCTCCGTCGTCCGTCACCGAGACGGCAACCACCTGGGCGGACACCGCGACGGCCAGGTGAAAGCTGCCTTGGTCCCGGCCGCTGGCGGTGTGGAGGATCGCGTTCGCGCTCAGCTCGCTCACGATCAGCTCGGCGTCCTCGGCAAAAGGGGAGCCTCGCAGGATGTCGCGGGTCCAGCGGCGGGCCCGGCTGATCTCTTCCGGGAAACCTGGGCAAGACAGTCCCCAGACCCTCGCTGTACTCGTATACTCGTGCATACAAGTTCCTTCGTGCTGGTAGGCCGCCATGTGCAGCGGGTTCGGGCTAGACGAGTTTCACGCCGTCGTGGGCGCGGATGGCCGGCGGAGACGCCGCGTCCAAAGCGTCCAGGACGCGGATCGCGTATGCCTCGTCGGCGAGTTCGGAGACCTCTTCGCGGGTGGCCCAGCGCAGTGCGCGGGTCTCGTCGCCGGTGGTGAGCACGCCGTCGGTCGCATCGCAACGGAAGACCAGCGAGACGATCAGGCCGGTCATGTTCTTGTAGACGCCGGTGAGGGTCGCGGGAAGCGCGATCTTGATGCCGGTCTCTTCGAGGACTTCGCGCTGAAGGGCTTCGGGGATGGTCTCCTCGCGTTCGAGGACACCGCCCGGGGGCTCCCACTTGCCGTTGTCCCGGCGCTGGATCAGGAGGGCCCGGCCCTGGTCGTCGACGACGACCCCGGCCACGCTCACGGAGTGCGGGCGTTCTGTGCTCACGTTCCTCGGCCCTCTCGGATGGCTAGGCTCTCCACCGTAGCAACAACACTCGCCCACTCGTCTAGATACCTAAAGGAGTACACACGTGAGCCCTTCACTTCCTTCGGGCCTCCTCGGTGACCTCGACCCCACGAGCGATCGTGCGGTCTTCCGGCAGATCGCCGATCAGCTGCGCGAAGCCATCGACCGGGGGCGGTTCCGGGAGGGCGAGAAGCTGCCTTCGGAAGCTGAGCTGGTGGACCACTACGGGGTGTCCCGGATGACCGTCCGCAACTCCTTCTCCGTCCTCCAGGGCGAGGGCCTGGTGCACGCCGAGCACGGCAAGGGCGTGTTCGTCCGGCCGCGTCCGCCGGTGCGGCGTCTCGCCTCGGACCGGTTCGCCCGGCGCCACCGCGAGCAGGGGAAGTCCGCGTTCATCGTGGAGGCGGATGCGGCCGGCAGTCACCCCCAGGTCGACAGTCTTGAGGTGAAGGAAGAGAAGGCCGGTCAGGACGTCTCCGCCCGTCTGGGCTCTGTGCGGCGGGTGCTCGCCCGGCGGCGCCGGTACCTCCTCGACGGTCGGCCCGTCGAGTTCGCGACCTCCTACCTGCCGCTCGACATCGCGCGCGGTACGCAGATCGCCGAACCCAACCCCGGGCCCGGCGGCATCTACGCCCGCCTCGAGGAGCTGGGTCACCGCCTCGACCACTTTGAGGAGGAGATCCGTGCCCGGATGCCCTCGCCCGCCGAGGTCAAGACGCTGCACCTGGCGGCCGGCGTGCCCGTCATCCACCTGATCCGGACCGCCTTCGACACCGAGGGACGGCCCGTGGAGGTCTGCGACACGGTCATGGCGGCTGACGCCTACGTCCTGGCCTACCAGCTCCCGGCCACGTGAGCGGGTGATTGGTGGTGGTGCGCGGGGGACGCTTCTCCGAACTCGTACACCCCAACACGCTTACTCGTATAGACGAGTGGGCAAGTTGTGTGGCAGGGTGATCCTCGTGAGCCCGGGAGATCGGGTTCACAGATCGCTACATGTATAGACGAGTAGATAGGGGAGTGTGCTGTGCGCACCATCCGTGTTGAGTCCTCCGCCGCGACGATCCTGCTGACGGAGGCCCCGGAACCGAAGGTCCGCGACCGGCAGACGGGCGAGATCGCCAAGGACGCCGTGACCGGTGAGGCGCTGATGACCATCGGCGTCGTGTACATCGAGGACGGAGAGTCCTCGCTCATCAAGGTCACCGTCCCGGAGGGCGGCGTCACCGAGGGCCTGATCCTCGGCTCGCCCGTCTCGCTGCCGGGGCTCATCGCCCGGCCGTGGGAGTCGGTGTTCAACGGGCAGCAGCGTCACGGCATCGCCTACCGGGCCGCCGCCGTCACCCCGGCCGCCTTCCCGGCCGCCATGGGGGCCACGGCCTGATGACCGACCTGACGACGCTCCTGGAGGTGGGTGGTCCCCTCGCCGCGCTCGGCGGCGGGGCCGCCTACACCCGGGCCAACCACCCGGCCCTGTACTGGTCGGCGGTCGGCGGTCCGATATCCACCGTCCGCCTCCTCAACTCGTACGCCTCGGTCATGGAAGCCTGCGGCCTGACCGTGGCCCCGTCCCGGCTGCGGGTCCTCGCCGTCAAGGCCACCACCCGGCGGGAGATCCGTCCCGTGCCACCCCGGCGGGGCATCATCCGGCCCACTTCGACCGGGCTGCGGCTTCGGCTCCGCCTCGCTCCGGGGCAGGAACCCGCCGACGTCGCCGCCTCGGCCGAACGGCTGCGGCACGCCTGGGGCGTCCACGCCGTGTACGTCACCACCGTCAAGCCCGGTGTCGTCGAACTGCGGCTCGTCGGCTTCGATGTCCTGCGCAAGGTGCGGATGCCGCGCAAGCTGGGCGGCGGGTTCCTCAAGGTGCCGGTCGCGCTGCGGGAGGACGCCCTGCCCTTCTTACGCGACTACCGGACCGTGCCTCATCAACTCACCCTGGGCGCCACGCTGTCGGGCAAGTCCATGTACCTGCGCCATCTCGTCTCCGGACTCGCCCGTCAGAACGTCGCCCTGGTCGGCTTCGACTGCAAACGCGGTGTCGAGCTGGCCCCATTCGCCCCGCGGCTGTCCGCCCTCGCCACCGAGCCGGAAGAAGTCGCCGAGCTGCTGCCCGTCCTGGTCAAAGAGATGGAGCACCGATACGACCTGATCAGGGCCCGGCAAGGCATCGCCCCCGGCACCCCGGACGAGGAGATCACCTCGGACATCTGGGGCCTGCCCGAGAGCGAGCGGCCCGTGCCCGTCGTCCTGTTCGTGGACGAGGTGGCGGAACTCTTCCTCGTCGCCACGAAGAAGGACGAGGAACGGCGCGACGAGATGGTCACTCAGCTCATCCGCCTCGCCCAGCTCGGCCGCGCGGCCGGCATCTACCTCGAAGTCTGCGGGCAGCGCTTCGGCGCCGAACTCGGCAAGGGCGCCACCATGCTCAGGGCCCAGCTCACCGGCCGCGTCTGCCACCGGGTCAACGATGAAGCCTCCGCCAAGATGGCGCTCGGTGACATCGCCCCGGAAGCGGTCGGGGCCGCCTGCGCCATCGCCCCTGAGCTGCCCGGCCTCGCCGTCGCGGGGGACACCTCCGGCGGCTGGTCCCGCATCCGCACCCCCTACCTCTCCCTCGGCGACGCCGCCGACATCTGCCAGCAAACGGCCCACCTGGTGCCCGACCTGCCCGCACTGAAGCCCTTCCGGCCCGCCGTACCCGTACGGACCGTTGAGGCCCGCGTTCCGGCCGTCCAGCCGCACCCCGTCACCGACTGACGCGCTCTTCCCTCCCCGGTCGGCGTGACCGCCTCGCGCCACGTCCCTACCCCTCCCATGCCTGAACCCGGAAGGAGCCGCCCTCATGCGCGCCCAACTGGCCCGTATTGACGCGGTGCTCGTACAGGCGCTGATCGCCGCCGCGCTGTCCTTCGCCCACATCCACGACATCGCCATGGCCGCCGGACAGGACGGCTGGAAAGCCTGGGCCTACCCCGTGTCCGTAGACCTGCTACTTGTCGCCGCCTGGCGTCGACTTCGCTCCGGCGCAGGGAAGACGGCGGCCTGGTGCTGGTTCGTCATCGCCATCACCGCCTCTCTCGGGGCGAACGTCGCCACCGCCGGCCTGCTCGACCTCGCCGACGTCCCGGCCTGGCTGCGCATCCTCGTCGCGGGCTGGCCCGCCGTCGCTTTCCTCGGCGGCACGCTCCTCGCCCACTCGACACCCCAGACGGCCCCGGCCGCCGAGGCCATCGAGGACCAGGAGGACGGCCCCGAACCCGCCCCCGAGCCACCCACCCCCAACCTGCCCGCCATCGAGGCACCGCCGGAACCCCCTCCCGTCCCGGTCCCGGCCGCCCTCATCAACCACGCCCGCAAGGTCGCCGCCGAGCACCACACCCGCACCGGCGCCCCGATCGACACCCCGACCCTCCGGGCCCGCCTCGGCGTCCCGGCACCCATGGCCGAAGCCATCGCCGCCCACCTCACACCGACAGGGAGCTGACCGTGCCCCTCTTCACCTTCAACACCGCCGCCGACTACCTCGACGCCGCCCGCCAGATGGCCGCCAGCGGTCGGCCCGCACTCGCCCGACTCCTTGCCGAAGCGGCGGCCGACTGCACCCCGGACCCCGCCGACGCCGCCCGGATCCTCGACGCCTTCCCCGCCCCCACGCCGCGAGAGGAGCGCTGACATGCCCGCCAACCGCCGCTTCCGCAACGTCACCCGCATCGGCCCCGTCCAGGTCGGCACCGCCTACGACCACCGGGGCCGCGAGAAGCACACCGCCGCCTGCACCGCCCCCCGCTGCAACTTCTCCGCCGACTACGACAGCCGCGCCGCCGCCGAACTCGCCGCCCGCACTCACCGCTGCCCCGTCCGCTGAAAGGACCCCGCACCCCGTGACGCTCAACCTCCCCCTCGTCGTCGTCCTCGGCTTCTTCGCCTGGGCGGCGGTCAAGTACCTCGGCGTCCGCACCTGGATCGTCGTCCTCATCGCCCTCTTCGGCTTCTGGCTCTCGCACACCTTCCTCGCCCCCGCCATCGAGTCCGGCACACGCAACGGCGTGACCGTCATAAACGGCCAACACATCTAGACGAGTAGACAGGGGATCGCCGCCGTGTTCCTGCCCAAGTACCCGGACAACCCCACCCCGCAGCCCACCCACACCCACGCCCCCACCGACCCGGCCCCCGCCCGGCGTCCCGCGCTCCCCTCGGTCTCCCTCGATCAGAAGACCGTCGCGGCCGTCCTCTTCGGCGGAGTCGTCCTGACCGCGCTCCTGGCCGCCGTCGCCGTCACGGCCATCTCGGTCGCCGTCGCCGCCGTGGTCCTGCGCTCCCTGCTCCGCGACCACCACCGCCGCTGACCAGCGGCCCGGCCTCCGGGGCGGCATGACACGCCCAAGCATCCGCCGCCCCGGTGGCCACCCCTCCCGACCAGTGCCCGTCAGAAGGAGATCGCCATCTTCGCCCGCCCCACCCCGCCCCCACTCCCCGAACTCAGCAAGCTCGCCTCAGACGGCACCCTGCCCGGTATCCTCCGCCAGCTCTCCAGCCTCGGCGGCTGCACCCACCCGATCCGCCTCGACGGACACCGCACCGAGTACGACGTCGACACCGCCACCGGCGAGATCGGCCGCATCCTCCAGCACCTCGACTCCACCAGCCTCCCGGTCGGCCAACTCCTCGTCCGCTGCAACAACCGTCGCATCACCCGTTGCCCGGCCTGCGCCGAGGTCTACCGCCGCGACACCTTCCAGCTCATCACCGCTGGCCTGCGGGGCGGCAAGGGCATCCCCGAACACGTCGCCACCCACTCCCGCGTCTTCGCCACCTTCACCGCCCCCAGCTTCGGCCCCGTCCACAACCGCCCGTCCACCGGCCGCCCCTGCCGTTGCGGCACCCACCACGCCCAAGACGACGAGACACTCGGCACCCCGCTCAACCCGGACACCTACGACTACGCGGCGGCCGTCCTCTGGAACGCCCACGCCGGCCTCCTCTGGCGGCGCTTCTCCATCCACCTGCGCCGGGAGGTCGCCAAGCGCGCGGGCCTCGCACAACGGCGTCTCCGCGACCACGCTCGCGTGTCCTTCGCCAAGGTGGCCGAGTACCAAAAGCGCGGAGCCGTCCACTTTCACGCCGTGATCCGCCTCGACGGCCCCGGCGGTGGAGACACCCCGCCCCCTGCCTGGGCCACCGCCGAACTGCTCACCGACGCCATCAGCGCCGCCGCAGCCAGGGTCCGGGTCGACGGACCGACCATCGACGACCGCGCGCACGCCTTCACCTTCGGGCGTCAGCTCGACGTCCGCACCATCCGCTCCGCCGACTTCAACGACGGCCAGGAGCTGACCGAGCGGGCCGTAGCGGCGTACATCGCCAAGTACGCCACCAAGGGCGCCGAGACCGCCACGGGAGCTCTCGACCGACCCTTGAAGTTCGCCGCCGAACTCGCCCAGCTCGACATCAGCGACCACGCCCGCCGCCTCATCCGCACCGCCTGGGCCCTCGGCGCCCGCAAGGACCTGGAACACCTCCGCCTGCGGGCCTGGGCCCACATGCTCGGCTTCCGCGGCCACTTCTCCACCAAATCCCGCCGCTACTCCACCACCCTCGGCGCCCTCCGCGACGCCCGCGCCGAATGGCAGCGCGCTCAGACAGGAGCAGTCACCACGCCCGAAACGACGTACGTCCTCGCTCACTGGGCCTTCGCCGGCACCGGCCTCTCCGACACCGAAGCCTGGCTCTCCGCCAGCCTCCACGGCGACGCGCAGCCCACGACCGCGCAACCCACCGCCTCCCCCACGGATGGAGCCGCAGCTTGACCACCGCCGCCCCTGAACTGCTCACCGTCCCGGAGGTCATGACCCGGCTCAAGGTCGGCCGCACCAAGGTCTATGACCTCATCCGCACCCGCCGCCTGGTCTCCATCAAGGTCGACGGATGCCGCCGGATCCCGGACGACGCCGTACGCGACTTCGTCCGCCACCAGATGGGAGAGGCCGCCTGATGGCCAAGAGACGCCCCAACGGCGGCGGCACGATCTCCAAGCGCGCGGATGGCCGCTACATGGGCCGCGCGTACGTCACCGACACCGACGGCAACCGCGTCCGTAAGACCGTCTACGGCGCCACGTGGGACGACGCGAACGAGAAGCTCGGCAAGCTCCAGGACCAGGAGCGCAACGGCATCCCGGTGCCCTCGCGTACCTGGACGCTCGGCGAGTGGCTGCCGTACTGGCTGGAGCACATCGTCAAACCGGAACGGGAGCACAACACCTACGCCAAGTACGAGTCCAAGGTCCGGCTCTACCTGCTGCCCCATCTCGGCAAGAAGCCGCTCACCAAGCTGACGCCCGCCCAGCTCCGCGCTCTCATGGCCGCGCTGAGGCGGGAGGAGGTAGGCGCGGCCACCCGCTTCGAGGTGCTGCGCGTCCTCCGGAACGCCCTCAACCGGGCCATGCGCGAAGAGCTGCTCACGCGCAACGTCGCCCTCCTGGTCGACATGCCCAAGGTCGCCAAGGACAAGGGCACGGCGTGGAGCGCACGGGAAGCGATCACGTTCCTCCGCTCGACCCGCGCGCACCGCCTCTACGCGGCCGGCGTCCTGGTGCTCGTCCTCGGCCTGCGCCGCAGTGAGGTCCTGGGCCTGCGTTGGCAGGACATCGACTTCGAGAACGGCCGGTTCACCCCGGTCAAGCAGGTGCAGCGGGAGAAGGGCGTGGGCCTGGTCCTCAAGGACCTCAAGACGGAGTCCTCACAGGCCGTGCTCCCGCTCCCGGAGTTCTGCGCCCGTGCCCTGGAGGAGCGCCGGGAGCTCCAGGAGCTGGAGAAGAAGATTGCCGGTGCCCACTGGGACCAGCCGGAAGACCACGATCTGATCTTCTCCTCGGAGCACGGCGGCATGATCGACCCCACCGGCTTCTCACGGACCTTCGATCGCCTCGTCAAGCGGGCCGGCGTCCGCCGGATCACCGTCCGGCTCGCCCGGCACACCTGCGGCACCCTGCTGGCCTTCTTGAAGGTGCATCCCAAGGTCGCTCAGGCGATCCTCCGGCACAGCCAGATCAGCATGACCATGGACGTGTACACGCACGTCGTGGGCGACAGTGAGCGGGAAGCTGTGACGATGCTCGCAGAGCTGCTCGAAGACCCGCTCATCGGTTGACCGCAGCCGTTCGCCCTCGTTGGTGTCAACCATGGGTGTCAAAAGACCCCCGGACCGATGGTCCGGGGGTCTTTTGGCTGGTGGGGCTAACAGGATTTGAACCTGTGGCCTCATCCTTATCAGGGATGCGCTCTAACCAACTGAGCTATAGCCCCGCCGCGCTCTGCGGTGTGTGTCCCGCGCGCTGACTCCTGAAGATTAGCGCACGACGTGGGCAGTCCCAAAATCGGTTGTCGGGGACCGCCCACGACGGGTTCAGCGGGAGTTCACTCGTCCTCGGCCAGCGTCAGCTCCACTCCGCCGACGAAACCGGCGGAGATGTTGTAGATGAACGCGCCGAGCGTCGCGAGGGCCGTCGCCAGGACGACGTCGATGACCGCGATGATCGTCGTGAACATCAGGACGTGGGGGAGCGAGAGGAAGGACTGCAGGTCGAAGCCGTTGGACTCGTTGGAGCCGGTGGCCTCGGAGATGGTGCCGCCGACCGTCGAGAAGACGCCCATCGCGTCCATGACCATCCACAGCACCGCCGCCGCGACGATCGTGCAGATGCCCAGCGCGATCGACAGCAGGAAGCTGACCTTCATCACCGACCACGGGTCGACCTTGGCCACCCGCAGCCGCGCCTTGCGCACCCGCGGCACGGTCCGCGCGCCGGCGCCGGTGCGCGGACGCCGTACCGTGCCCGGCGGCGTCGCCTGGGTCGGGTAGGCCTGCGGCGGGTGGTACGGCGTCTCGGCGGGCTGCTGGGCCTGCCGGTCGCCGGGCAGCGGTGAGGCCTGCTGCTGGGCCTGCGGACCTCGGGTGTCCGTCACGGTTCCCCCCTGGGATCCCTGGGATCCTTGCGTGTCGGGCGAGGAGGAGGCGTCGGCGGCCGCCGGCTTGATCGCCTTCAGCTGGGTCGTGTGCGTGTCCTGCTCACGTCCCTCCGCGCCCCGCGCGCCGGTCGTGCGCGCGTCCCCCTCCGGCGCGGCGGAGCCACGGCCGCCGCCGTTCTTGTCCGTGCCGGCAGACGTACCGGCGCCCGTGGCTCCGCTCACGATGACCCACTCCTCGTGCCTACTCGGCCGAGGGCGCCTCACCCTCGTCCGTGCCGCTGCTCGCGGCTCCCTCGGCGGTCTCGTCCACGGCCACGTCGCCGTCGACCTCCTCCGCCTCGCGCCCCGCCTCGGCGTTGCGTGCGATACCGACCACGGCATCGCGCTTGCCCAGGTTGATCAGTTGGACGCCCATGGTGTCACGGCCTGTCTCCCTGACCTCGTTGACTCGCGTACGAATCACACCGCCCGACAACGTGATGGCGAGGATCTCGTCCGTCTCCTCGACCACCAGCGCGCCGACGAGCGAACCGCGGTCCTCCACGATCTTGGCGGCCTTGATACCCAGGCCGCCGCGGCCCTGGACGCGGTACTCGTCGACGCCGGTCCGCTTCGCGTACCCGCCGTCTGTGGCAGTGAACACGAACGTACCGGGTCGAACAACATTCATCGAGAGCAGCTCGTCTCCCTCGCGGAAGCTCATGCCCTTGACACCCGAAGTGGCGCGGCCCATGGGGCGGAGCGTTTCGTCCGTGGCGGTGAAGCGGATCGACTGTGCCTTCTTGCTGATCAGCAGCAGATCGTCGTCCGCCGAGACGAGTTCGGCACCGATCAGTTCGTCGTCGGAACCGTCCTCCGTCTCACGGAGGTTGATCGCGATGACACCGCCGGAACGGGGCGAATCGTAATCCTTCAGCGGCGTCTTCTTGACCAAGCCGCCCTTGGTGGCCAGGACCAGGTACGGCGCCGCCTCGTAGTCGCGGATGGCGAGGATCTCGGCGATCGCCTCGTCCGGCTGGAAGGCCAGCAGGTTGGCGACGTGCTGACCGCGTGCGTCCCGGCCGGCGTCGGGCAGCTCGTACGCCTTCGCGCGGTACACCCGGCCCTTGTTGGTGAAGAACAGCAGCCAGTGGTGCGTGGTGGAGACGAAGAAGTGGTCGACGATGTCGTCTTCCTTGAGCTTCGCCCCGCGCACGCCCTTGCCGCCGCGCTTCTGGGAGCGGTAGTCGTCCGTCTTCGTGCGCTTGACATAGCCGCCACGCGAGATGGTGACGACGATGTCCTCCTCGGCGATCAGGTCCTCAATGGACATGTCACCGTCGTAGGGCACCAGCATGGTCTTGCGGTCGTCGCCGTACTTCTCGACGATCGCGGCGAGTTCCTCGCTGACGATGCCGCGCTGGCGGACCGGCGAGGCCAGGATGTCGTTGTACTCCGCGATCTTCGCCTGGAGTTCGTCGTGCTCCTGGATGATCTTCCGGCGCTCCAGGGCGGCCAGCCGGCGCAGCTGCATCTCGAGGATGGCGTTCGCCTGGATCTCGTCGATCTCCAGGAGCTCCATCAGGCCCGTGCGCGCGATGTCGACGGTGTCGCTGCGCCGGATCAGCGCGATGACCTCGTCGATGGCGTCCAGGGCCTTCAGCAGGCCGCGCAGGATGTGCGCCCGCTCCTCGGCCTTGCGCAGCCGGAAGCGCGTACGGCGGACGACGACCTCGATCTGGTGCGTCACCCAGTGGCGGATGAACGCGTCCAGGGACAGCGTGCGCGGGACGCCGTCGACCAGGGCGAGCATGTTCGCGCCGAAGTTCGACTGCAGGTCCGTGTGCTTGTACAGGTTGTTCAGGACGACCTTGGCGACCGCGTCGCGCTTGAGCACGATGACCAGGCGCTGGCCGGTGCGCGAGGACGTCTCGTCGCGGACGTCCGCGATGCCGCCGATCTTGCCGTCCTTCACCAGGTCGGCGATCTTCTGCGCGAGGTTGTCCGGGTTGACCTGGTACGGCAGCTCGGTGACCACCAGGCACTGGCGGTTCTGGATCTCCTCGACCTCGACGACCGCGCGCATGGTGATCGAGCCGCGGCCCGTGCGGTACGCCTCCTCGATGCCCTTGCGGCCGACGACCAGGGCGCCGGTCGGGAAGTCGGGGCCCTTGATGCGCTCGATCAGCGCGTCCAGGAGCTCCTCGTGCGAGGCCTCCGGGTTCTCCAGGTACCACTGGGCGCCGGCCGCGACCTCGCGCAGGTTGTGCGACGGGATGTTGGTCGCCATGCCGACCGCGATGCCCGCCGAGCCGTTGATCAGCAGGTTCGGGAAGCGGGCGGGCAGGACGGTCGGCTCCTGGGAGCGGCCGTCGTAGTTGTCCGTGAAGTCGACGGTCTCCTCGTCGATGTCACGGACCATCTCCATCGACAGCGGCGCCATCTTGCACTCGGTGTAGCGCATGGCGGCCGCCGGGTCGTTGCCCGGGGAGCCGAAGTTGCCGTTGGAGTCGACGAGCGGCATGCGCATCGACCACGGCTGGGCCAGGCGGACCAGCGCGTCGTAGATCGAGGAGTCGCCGTGGGGGTGGTAGTTGCCCATGACGTCGCCGACGACACGGGCGCACTTGTAGAAGCCGCGCTCGGGGCGGTAGCCGCCGTCGTACATCGCGTAGAGCACCCGGCGGTGGACGGGCTTGAGGCCGTCACGGACGTCGGGCAGGGCGCGCGAGACGATGACGGACATCGCGTAGTCGAGATACGAGCGCTGCATCTCCGTCTCGAGCCCGACGGGCTCGATGCGCATCACGACGTCGCCGCCCTCTTCAGGGGTGACGGGAGTGTTCTCGTCGGTCATTGCTGGTGGGGATCCTTCCTGGTGCGGTCAGCTGAGACCGACTCAGATGTCGAGGAAGCGGACGTCCTTGGCATTGCGCTGGATGAAGGCACGGCGTGCCTCCACGTCCTCGCCCATGAGGACCGAGAACAGGTCGTCGGCCTGCGCGGCGTCGTCGAGGGTGACCTGGCCGAGGACGCGGTGCTCGACGTCCATGGTGGTCACGCGCAGCTCCTCGGCGTTCATCTCGCCGAGACCCTTGAAGCGCTGGATCGAGTCCTCGCGCACGCGCTTGCCGCGCTGGCGGCCCATCTCGATCAGCGCGTCGCGCTCCCGGTCGGAGTACGCGTACTCGATGTCGTCCCGGCCCCACTTGATCTTGTAGAGCGGAGGACGGGAGAGGTACACGTGTCCGGCCTCGACCAGCGGCCGCATGAAGCGGAACAGGAACGTCAGCAGCAGGGTGCTGATGTGCTGGCCGTCGACGTCGGCGTCCGCCATCAGGATGATCTTGTGATAGCGCAGCTTCTCGATGTCGAAGTCCTCGTGCACACCGGTGCCGAAGGCCGAGATGAGCGCCTGGATCTCCTGGTTCTGCAGGATCTTGTCGATCCTGGCCTTCTCCACGTTGAGGATCTTGCCGCGGATCGGGAGGATCGCCTGGTACTGGGGGTTGCGGCCGGACTTGGCCGAGCCGCCGGCGGAGTCACCCTCGACGATGAAGATCTCGCACTTGGTGGGGTCGTTCGACTGGCAGTCGGAGAGCTTGCCCGGGAGCGAGGCGCTCTCCAGCAGGCCCTTGCGCCGGGTCAGGTCGCGGGCCTTGCGGGCCGCCACGCGCGCGGTGGCCGCCTGGATGCCCTTGCGGACGATGTCCGCCGCCTCGACCGGGTTGCGGTCCAGCCAGTCCTGGAGGTGCTCGTAGACCGCCTTCTGGACGAAGGTCTTCGCCTCCGTGTTGCCCAGCTTGGTCTTGGTCTGGCCCTCGAACTGCGGCTCGCTCAGCTTGACCGAGATGATCGCGGTCAGACCCTCGCGGATGTCGTCGCCCGTGAGGTTGTCGTCCTTCTCACGCAGCAGCTTCTTGTCGCGCGCGTACTTGTTGACCAGGTTGGTCAGGGCCGCGCGGAAGCCCTCCTCGTGGGTGCCGCCCTCGTGCGTGTGGATGATGTTGGCGAAGGAGTACACGCCCTCGCTGTAACCGCTGTTCCACTGCATCGCGACTTCGAGGGAGAGCGCGCGCTCCTTGTCCTCGGCCTCGAGGTCGATCACCGTCGGGTGCACCGCTTCGCCCTTGCGGGAGTTGAGGTACTTCACGAAGTCGACGATGCCGCCCTCGTAGTGGTACGTGACGGTCTTGACCTCGGACTTCTCGTCGGCGCCCGCCTCGTCCGCACCGGTGACGGCCTTCGCCGACTCGCGCTCGTCCGTGAGTTTGATCGTCAAACCCTTGTTGAGGAACGCCATCTCCTGGAAGCGCCGGGAGAGCGTCTCGAACGAGTACTCGGTGGTCTCGAAGATGTCCGGGTCGGCCCAGAAGGTGACCGAGGTGCCGGTCTCCGTGATGGCCTCGTGCTGGGCGAGGGGCGCCGTGGGGACGCCCATCTTGTAGTCCTGCGTCCAGCGGTGGCCGTCGGTCCTCACCTCGACGGCGACCTTCGACGACAGGGCGTTCACGACGGAGACGCCGACGCCGTGCAGACCGCCGGAGACCGCGTAGCCGCCGCCGCCGAACTTGCCGCCCGCGTGCAGCACGGTCAGCACGACCTCGAGGGCCGGCTTGCCCTCGGAGGGCACGATGCCGACCGGGATGCCGCGGCCGTTGTCGATGACGCGGATCCCGCCGTCGGCAAGGATCGTCACGTCGATCGTGTCGGCGTGACCGGCCAGCGCCTCGTCGACGGAGTTGTCCACGACCTCGTACACCAGGTGGTGGAGGCCGCGCTCGCCCGTGGAGCCGATGTACATACCGGGGCGCTTGCGGACCGCGTCCAGGCCCTCGAGGACGGTGATGGCGCTGGCGTCGTACGAGGCGGTGACCTCGCCGTTCACGCCGGCGCCGGTGGACGGGTTGTTCTCGTTGGGGTTGCCGGAATCGGCCACGAAGCGCCCTTTCTGGCACAGCACGAGCCAGGCTCCTCGGCAGGTTGCCGGGGCGGCTGCGGCATGTTGCGTTGGTAAGCCTTGATCAGCGTTGCTCAGCTTGTCCCGGGCGGTCCCCACGTTCGGGGCGGGATTGGCTTCCAGTCTACCGGTAGCACTGACAGTGATGGGGGTTTGCCGGTACCTGAGTCCGGATGTGCCGCCCTCAACCGGTCTCCGACGGGTCCCGATATACGGAAGGGGGCTTCAAGGGGCTCACGGAGGCACTCAGCGCTTCCGGGTGTCAACCCTTGGCTACCGACGGGTCAGGTCGGAAATCACGGGAAATCGCCCCCACGTGCGAGCTCTTGCGGCGCCGTCCACAGCCTGTGGGCAACGGGCGGCGCACCGCTCGCGGCCCCCGCGCCGGGCACACGAAAAGACGGCCGGGGCGGTACGCGCGTGCCACCCCGGCCGTCTCTACGTGACGCAGATCACCCGTAGGTGTCTCCGGGGCCGGTGGATCCGGGGGCGCGCAGCGGGCCGTAACGGCGCACGGGGCCGCCGGGACCCTGCACCTTGATCTGTCTGACCCGGCCGTGCCCGAGGTCCTCGTTGAGCCGGGCGACCAGGGTCGGCGCCAGCAGCCGCAGATTCGTCGCCCAGGCCGTGGAGTCGCAGCGCACGACCAGGACCCGCTCGTCCTCGTCGTACCGCTCGGGCACACAGTGCTTGGCCACGTCCTCGCCGACGATCTCCGGCCAGCGCCCCATCACGCCGCCCACCGCGGCCGGCGCCTCCCAGCCGCGCTCGTTCAGCAGCCGGTTGATCGCCGCGCCGAGCGCCATCGGGTCGCGTCCGTCCGCCCGCGCGCCGGAGCGCAGACCGCCCCCGCGCCGCGCCTGCTTCTTCTGCTGCGCGGCGTCGCCACGCGCGCGTGCCTGTTCGCGCGCCGCCCTCAGCGCCACGCGCGCGAGGTCGACGCCGGAGGGCTCGGGGGTCCTGCGGGGTTCCTGCTCGGTCATACGCGTTCCACCGTCCCGTCCGCCACCACGTACCGCGCCCCGCTCAGGACATGCGGTACGTCGTCGTCGACCGCCGCGGTCACCAGCACCTGCTCCCCCGGCGCGACCAGCTCGGCCAGCCGCTCCCGGCGGCGCGCGTCCAGCTCGGCGAAGACGTCGTCGAGCACCAGCACCGGCTCGTTGCCCTCGGCCCGCAGCAGGTCGTAGGAGGCCAGCCGCAGCGCGAGCGCGTACGACCAGGACTCGCCGTGCGAGGCGTAGCCCTTGGCCGGCAGCTGACCCAGCTTGAGCAGCAGATCGTCCCGGTGCGGACCCACGAGGGTGACGCCCCGCTCGATCTCCTGCTTGCGGGCGTCCGCGAGCGCCGCCATGAGCTGCGCGTAGAGGTCCTCCCGCGTGTGCGCCTCGCCGGGCGCCGACGGCCGGTACTCCAGGGCCAGCGGCCCCCCGCCGGGCGCCAGCTGCTCGTACGCCTTGTCGGCCAGCGGCTGGATCGCCGCGATCAGGTCGAGCCGCTGGGCGAGCAGCTCGGCCCCCGCGCGCGCGAGGTGCTGGTCCCAGACGTCGAGCGTCGACAGGTCCATGGACCGCCCGCCGTGCCGCCGCGCCAGCGCCGCCGACTTCAGCAGGGTGTTGCGCTGCTTGAGGACGCGCTCGTAGTCGGACCGCACCCCCGCCATGCGCGGGGAGCGGGCCGTGATCAGCTCGTCCAGGAACCGCCGCCGCTCCCCGGGATCCCCCTTGACCAGCGCGAGGTCCTCGGGCGCGAACAGCACGGTCCGTACGATGCCCAGCACGTCCCGGGGTCTGACCTGCGAGGACCGGTTGATGCGGGCGCGGTTGGACTTGCCGGGGTTCAGCTCCAGCTCGACGAGCTGCTGCCGCTCGCCCTGGCGGACCTGCGCCCGGATGATCGCGCGGTCGGCGCCCATGCGGACCAGGGGCGCGTCGGAGGCGACCCGGTGGCTGCCGAGGGTGGCGAGATAGCCGACGGCCTCGACGAGGTTGGTCTTGCCCTGGCCGTTGGGGCCGACGAAGGCGGTGACGCCCGGGTCGAGCGGGACCTCGGCCCGGGTGTAGGAGCGGAAGTCGGCCAGCGACAGATGCGTGACGTGCATGGTCGTTCGCCGACCTCCCCCAGGGTTCTTTGGTGCTACTTCGTCTCGACCGCGTGGCCGCCGAACTGGTTGCGCAGCGCCGCGATCATCTTCATCTGCGGGGAGTCCTCCTGGCGGGAGGAGAACCGCGCGAACAGCGAGGCCGTGATCGCGGGCAGCGGCACGGCGTTGTCGATGGCAGCCTCGACGGTCCAGCGGCCTTCGCCGGAGTCCTGGGCGAAGCCCTTGAGCTTGTCGAGGTGCTCGTCCTCGTCGAGGGCGTTGACCGCGAGGTCGAGCAGCCAGGACCGGATGACGGTGCCCTCCTGCCAGGAGCGGAAGACCTCGCGCACGTCCGTGACGGAGTCGACCTTCTCCAGCAGCTCCCAGCCCTCGGCGTAGGCCTGCATCATGGCGTACTCGATGCCGTTGTGGACCATCTTGGCGAAGTGGCCGGCGCCGACCTTGCCGGCGTGCACCGAGCCGAAGTCGCCCGCGGGCTTGAGCGCGTCGAACACGGGCCGCACCTTGGCGACGTTCTCGGCGTCGCCGCCGTACATCAGCGCGTAGCCGTTCTCCAGGCCCCAGACGCCGCCGGAGACGCCGCAGTCGACGAAGCCGATGCCCTTGGCCGCCAGTTCCCCGGCGTGCTTCTCGTCGTCCGTCCAGCGGGAGTTGCCGCCGTCCACGACGACGTCGCCGGGCTCCAGCAGTTCGGCCAGCTCGTCGATCGTCGACTGGGTGGCGGCACCGGCCGGGACCATGACCCACACCACACGCGGGCCCTTGAGCTTGCCCACCAGTTCTTCGAGGCTGTGGACGTCGGCGAGGTCCGGGTTGCGGTCGTATCCGACGACGGTGTGGCCCGCGCGGCGGATCCGCTCGCGCATGTTGCCGCCCATCTTGCCGAGGCCGACGAGACCGAGCTCCATCAGTTGTTCCTTAGGTCGCTGTGTGGCGTGTGGGGCACCTTCGTACCCATGTCCGAGCCTAAACCCGGACGGTCACGCACACCTGTGGGCATACGCGCTCAGACGTCGACCCACGAACGCGGGCTCACCTGCGGATTCGCCCACAGGCCGGGAGTCGGTTCTCCACGGCCTGTGGACAACGTCAGGCAGCTCAGCCGCTCAGCCGCACCGGCATGATCAGGTACTTGTAGGCGTCGTCCGCCTCCGCGTCCAGCGCCGGCCTGCCGCTGAGCAGCGCGGGCTTGGTGGACGTCGTGAAGGACAGCTGGGCGACGGGGGAGTCGATCGCGCTCAGTCCGTCCAGCAGGAAGGTCGGGTTGAAGGCGATCGAGATGTCGTCGCCCTCCAGCTGGGAGTCGACCCTTTCCACAGCCTGTGCGTCGTCGCTGGAGCCTGCCTCCAGGATGAGCACGCCCTGCTCGAAGCTGAGCCGCACCGGGGTGTTCCGCTCGGCGACCAGGGCCACACGCTTGACGGCCTCCACGAAGGGGGCGGTCTCGATCACGGCGACGGAGTTGAACTCGGTCGGGAACAGCGTGCGGTACTTCGGCAGGTCGCCCTCGAGGAGCCGGGTGGTGGTGCGGCGGCCCGCGCCCTCGAAACCGATCAGACCCTCGCCCGAGCCCGAGCCGGAGAGCGCCAGGATGACGCTGTCGCCGCTCGTGAGGGCCTTGGCGGTGTCAAGGAGCGTCTTGGCGGGCACCAGGGCGACCGCGGAGGCGTCCGGGTTCTCCGGCTTCCACAGGAACTCGCGGACCGCGAAGCGGTAGCGGTCGGTGGAGGCGAGGGTGACGGTGTCGCCCTCGATCTCGATGCGCACACCGGTGAGGACGGGGAGCGTGTCGTCACGCCCGGCGGCGATGGCCACCTGGGCGGCGGCGGAGGCGAAGACCTCGCCGGGGACGGTGCCCGTCGCGTTCGGCATCTGGGGCAGCGACGGGTACTCCTCCACAGGCAGGGTGTGGAGGGTGAACCGCGAGGAGCCGCAGACCACGGTCGCCCGTACACCGTCTGTGGAGATCTCCACCGGCCGGTTGGGGAGCGCGCGGCAGATGTCCGCGAGCAGACGGCCGGAGACGAGGACCGTGCCCTCCTCCTCGACCTCGGCCTCCACGGACACGCGCGCCGAGACCTCGTAGTCGAAGCTGGAGAGGCTCAGGGCGCCGTCCTCGGCCTTCAGCAGCAGGCCCGCGAGCACAGGCGCCGGCGGGCGGGCCGGGAGACTGCGCGCCGCCCAGGCCACTGCCTCCGCGAGTACGTCGCGTTCCACCCGGATCTTCACTCTTGCCGCCTCCTGCTGTTGCCGGCGCTTCTCGGCCTGCCTGGCTTCGTCTGGTGTCGGTGTGATCGGCCCCGGCGAGGGGAAGGACCACCCGGGGTCCAGTCTGACGCACCGCACTGACAGTAGGTGCCTCTCGGGGTCAAGTCGTGACGAGGGGCAGCCGGAGGCCGGAGAGCGAGTTGTGCACAGGACCCACTTCGAAACGGATTCCGAGCTCTCTCTAGTCGTCAGTAGTAGTAGGGCCTGTGGATACCGTGGATAACCCCGTTTTCGCAGCTCAGAGGCGATTTTTTATCCACTGGCCCTGTGGGCGGAGGCGGTGGACAACCGGGCCCGTCTGTGGAGAACGGAAAGTTCTGCACACTCCGTGCACAGGGAGGGGCGAGTTCTCCCCAGCACCGTCCCCAGCTTTACCCACGTTTCCCACAGGCCAACCAGGCAACTTCGTGTGACGCCTTTCACTCGACCCGGTGAGGAGGCGCGTCAGCTTGCCGAACAGTGGACAGGCATGTGGAGAAACCGCTGATCGCTGGGGACAACCGGCCGCAGCCTGTGGGCGGCCGGTGGACAACTTCGTGCACAGCCTGTGGATCATTTTCTTGTCCACAGCCTGTGGATGTTCTTCGTCCACGAATCCACAACCTGTTGACCTGGCTGGATGCTCCTCCCACAGGCTCGCCTGTGGATACAGTCTGGACAACTTCCGGGTCCCCAGGGTGTGGACGGCAAAAAGTCACCGAATCTGTGGAGAGTGGCCGTAACCCGGCCGGTAATCGAACACCGGATGACGGACCGCCGGGACGCACGGACCTTCCCGGGCGGCTCCTCGGACCTCCCGAGCCGCTCCTCGGACCCTCCGCGGCCGCTCCCCGGACCCTCCCAGGACGCGTCACCGCTCCCCCGGACACGCGAAAGGCGCCCCGGGAGCGGCTCCCGGGGCGCCCTGTGCGGCGTCGTACGGCGGTCAGCCGGCCTTGATGCGGTTGGTCAGCTCGGTCACCTGGTTGTAGATGGAGCGCCGCTCGGCCATCAGATTGCGGATCTTGCGGTCGGCGTGCATGACCGTGGTGTGGTCGCGGCCGCCGAACAGCGCGCCGATCTTCGGCAGCGAGAGGTCCGTCAGCTCGCGGCACAGGTACATGGCGATCTGCCGGGCCGTCACCAGCGCCCGCCCGCGCGAGGTTCCGCACAGGTCCTCGACCGTGAGCCCGAAGTAGTCCGCGGTGGCGCTCATGATGGCCGTGGAGGTGATCTCGGGCGCCGAGTCCTCGCCGCCGGGGATCAGGTCCTTCAGGACGATCTCCGTCAGCCCCAGGTCCACCGGCTGCCGGTTGAGCGAGGCGAACGCGGTCACCCGGATCAGCGCGCCCTCCAGCTCACGGATGTTGCGCGAGATCCGCGAGGCGATGAACTCCAGCACCTCCGGCGGGGCGTTGAGCTGCTCCTGCACCGCCTTCTTGCGCAGGATCGCGATCCGCGTCTCCAGCTCGGGCGGTTGCACGTCGGTGATCAGACCCCACTCGAAGCGGTTCCGCAGCCGGTCCTCCAGCGTCACCAGCTGCTTGGGCGGCCGGTCGCTGGACAGCACGATCTGCTTGTTGGCGTTGTGGAGCGTGTTGAAGGTGTGGAAGAACTCCTCCTGCGTCGACTCCTTGTCCGCGAGGAACTGGATGTCGTCGACGAGCAGGATGTCCATCTCGCGGTACCGCTTGCGGAAGCTGTCGCCCTTGCCGTCGCGGATGGAGTTGATGAACTCGTTGGTGAACTCCTCCGAGCTCACGTACCGCACGCGCGTGCCGGGGTACAGGCTCCGCGCGTAGTGTCCGATCGCGTGCAGCAGGTGCGTCTTGCCGAGCCCCGACTCGCCGTAGATGAAGAGCGGGTTGTACGCCTTCGCGGGCGCCTCGGCGACGGCGACCGCGGCCGCGTGCGCGAAGCGGTTGGACGCGCCGATGACGAACGTGTCGAAGAGGTACTTCGGGTTCAGCCGGGCGGTCGGCTCACCGGGCCCGCCCGAGGACGGCGACGGCGCGGCCGGAGCCCCGGGCCGCTGCGGCGGTCCGGAACCGGCCGGCGGCTCGGGCAGCTCGCGCCGGCCCGCGTCCCGCTGGTCGTACTCGGGCCGCTTCGGCTCGTAGGGCCCGGGGTCGTACGGCGGCCGCTCCATCGACTGCGGCCGGTAGTCCTGCGGCGGCTGACCGTAGGAGTCCTGGGAGTACGGCGCTGGGGACGGTGACCCGTAGGGGTCCTGGGCCGGGGGACCGTAGGAGTCCTGGGACGGCGAGGCATACGGGTCCCGCTCGGGGAAGCCGAGCCGCTGCTGCTGCCAGCCGTAGTCGTCCCGCTGGGGCCGCGGCCAGGCGCCGGGCTCCGGACGCTGGTACTCCGAGGGGTACGCGGGCCGCGCGGTCGGCAGCTGCTCCCCGCGCGGGCCCTCGCCGGAGGGACCCGGGAGCGGCTCGGCGCGGCGCCGGCCGTAGCTCCCGTCGTACGGGCTGTCGTGGGAGGTGTCGTACGTGCTGTCGTAGCGGCCCTTGGGCTCGTCGTACGGGCCGGCCGGGAGTTCGGGCTCCTCGTAGCGCGGCTTCGGCTGCTGCTGGACCGGGGGCGCCGGCGGGGCCGGCGGCTCGCCGACGGAGTCGTCCACGGTGATCGCGATACGGATCGGGCGGCCGCACTCACGGCTCAGCGTCTCGCTGACGATCGGGGCCAGCCGGCCCTCGAGTACGCCCTTGGCGAACTCGTTCGGCACGGCGAGCAGGGCTGTGTCGGCGACCAGCGCCAGCGGCTGGCAGCGCCGGATCCAGTGCTCGTCCTTCGCCTCGACACCCTGGCCGCGGCCCTCACCGAGGAGCTGCTCCAGTACGCGTGGCCACACTGCGGCAAGATCGGCAGGTACGTCAGCCACAGGGCACGCTCTCTCGTGGGGGGTCCCACGCACGTGTGGTTGCGGGACGGGTCGGGAACCAGGGGTCGATGGAACGGATCGGAGTCCAGCCACGGTAGTCAGGGCGGCGGGTGCGGTTCAAGTTGTTGTCCCCAGGCTGTGGATAGTGTCTCCCGGTGACCCCTGGTTTGACCGGATGGCGCAGCCGCGCGTACCGTAACCAGGTCGAGTTGTCGATGGCTGCTGCCGCCTGCCTCCGATGGGCACAGATCGCGTCAGGTGATCGGGAAGCGGTGCACTCGGGCGTAACGAGAGCTACTCGTGGGCGCACGGTGACAGCCAGGACGGCACCCGCCACCACCGATTGATTTCTGGAGCCCCCGAGTGAGCAAGCGCACCTTCCAGCCGAACAACCGTCGTCGCGCCAAGACCCACGGCTTCCGCCTGCGGATGCGCACCCGTGCCGGCCGCGCGATCCTCGCGAACCGCCGCAGCAAGGGCCGCGCGAACCTGTCCGCCTGAGCCTGATCAGGTCATGACGTCGTGCTGCCTACCGAGCATCGGCTGAGGCGGCGCGAAGACTTCGCGACCGCGGTACGACGGGGTCGTCGGGCTGGACGCCCGACCCTCGTCGTGCACCTTCGTAGCGGTGCCACGGACCCGCACGCGCCTGGGGAGAGCGCTCCCCCGACGCGTGCGGGTTTCGTCGTGAGCAAGGCCGTGGGCGGGTCGGTCGTACGCAACAAGGTCAAGCGCAGACTGCGTCATCTGATGCGCGACCGAGTCGTTCTGTTGCCCCCCGGTAGCCTGGTAGTGGTACGGGCGCTGCCCGGTGCGGGCGACGCCGACCATGCACAGCTGGCCCAAGACCTGGATGCCGCCCTTCAACGGCTGCTGGGAGGGGGCGCGCGATGAAGTACCCGCTGCTGGCCCTGATCAAGCTCTATCAGTGGACGATCAGTCCCCTGCTCGGGCCCGTGTGCAAGTACTACCCGTCGTGCTCCCACTACGGATACACGGCGATCGACCGGCACGGCGCGATCAAGGGAACGGCACTCACCGCCTGGCGCATTCTGCGGTGCAACCCGTGGTCGCTGGGGGGTGTGGACCATGTCCCGCCGCGGAAGCGCCCGCGGTGGCACGAAATGCTGCGGGACGCCTGGCGTGCACGCAGGGGCGGGACCTCCGCCGCCGAAACGGCCACCGGGGAGAGCGTTTCCCCGAGCCCGGCCGCAGAGACCCCGTCCCATGCCCAAGGAGCATGATTAGTGGACACGATTGCCAGCCTCTTCAGCTTCATCACGACACCCGTTTCCTGGGTCATCGTCCAGTTCCACACGGTGTACGGCAAGATCTTCGGCCCTGACACCGGATGGGCCTGGGGCCTGTCGATCGTGTCTCTGGTGATTTTGATCCGCATCTGCCTGATCCCGCTCTTCGTGAAGCAGATCAAGGCGACCCGGGCGATGCAGACGCTCCAGCCCGAGATGAAGAAGATCCAGGAGCGCTACAAGAACGACAAGCAGCGTCAGTCCGAAGAGATGATGAAGCTGTACAAGGAGACGGGCACCAACCCGCTCTCCTCGTGCCTTCCCATCCTGGCGCAGTCCCCGTTCTTCTTCGCCCTCTACCACGTGCTCAACGGCATCGCGAACGGTGACACCATCGGCGTGATCAACCAGAGCCTGCTGGAGAGCGCGCAGAAGGCGCACATCTTCGGTGCGCCCCTGGCCGCCAAGTTCACCGACAGCGCCTCGGAGGCCACGGCCCTCGGCGCCTCCCTCACGGACGTCCGGGTCGTCACCGCGATCATGATCGTCCTGATGTCGGCCTCGCAGTTCTTCACCCAGCGCCAGCTGATGACGAAGAACGTCGACACCTCGGTGAAGACGCCGTTCATGCAGCAGCAGAAGATGCTGATGTACGTCTTCCCCGTCATGTTCGCCGTCTTCGGCATCAACTTCCCCGTCGGTGTCCTCGTCTACTGGCTGACCACCAACGTGTGGACCATGGGCCAGCAGATGTACGTGATCCACAACAACCCGACCCCGGGTTCGAAGGCCCAGGCCGCGTACCTGGAGCGGCTGTACAAGCACGTGTCGCACGCCGGCAAGACGCGCCGCCGCAGCGAGAAGACGATCATCAAGGCCATCGTCGCCAAGGGCCGCGACCGCAACGAGGCCGAGCGCAAGTTCATCAACGGTCTGACCAAGGCGGGCCTCGCGGCCCAGGCCGACGGCACCGTGGCGAAGAGCGACGCCCAGACCGTCGTGGAGACCGCCGAGGACGGCACCACCACGACCACGTCCGCGGCCGCCGCCAAGCGCCAGCAGCCGAAGCGGCAGTCCAAGTCCCAGCGCCAGACCGGCGGCCCCAAGGCGGCCGGTGAGACGACCTCGCTGAGCAAGTCCGACGAGCCCGAGGACGCCAAGCCCTCCGGCGCCGCCCGGCCGTCCGCTCCCCAGGCCGGAACCGGCGGCGGGCGCAGCAAGGCCCAGTCCGGTCAGCGCAAGGGCGGCCCGCAGCGCCCCAAGTCCCCCTCCAAGAAGTAAGAAGGAGCCCATCCCGTGACGGAAGGCACCACCTCCGCTGCCGAGGGTGCAGACACCCTGACCCGCCTGGAGCAGGAGGGCGAGATCGCGGCGGACTATCTCGAGGGTCTGCTGGACATCGCCGATCTCGACGGCGACATCGACATGGACGTCGAGGCCGACCGCGCCGCAGTGTCGATCATCAGCGACTCCGGCACCCGTGAACTGCAGAAGCTGGTCGGCCGGGATGGCGAGGTGCTGGAGGCGCTTCAGGAGCTGACGCGCCTGGCCGTGCACCGGGAGACCGGGGACCGCAGCCGGCTGATGCTGGACATCGCCGGCTACCGGGCCAAGAAGCGTGCCGAGCTCTCCGAGCTGGGTGCCAAGGCCGCGTCCGACGCCAAGAACAGCGGCGAGCCCGTGAAGCTGAAGCCGATGACGCCCTTCGAGCGCAAGGTCGTCCATGACGCGGTCAAGGCCGCGGGCCTGCGCAGCGAGTCCGAGGGCGAGGAGCCGCAGCGCTTCGTCGTCGTGCTCCCCGACTAGATTCGTTACGTACGTCACCCCCGGCCCCGTCTGTAGCGCAGGCGGGGCCGGTCTTTGTCAGCCTGGTTGTCTGGTGGTCGGCGCTGGACGCGTCGAAGCGGTACGGAAGGACGGTCCCCGTGACGGAGGCAGCGGAGCTCCCCCCTGCGCCTGAGGTGGCACGCGAGGTATTCGGTGATCGCTTCGCTGATGCGGTCCGGTACGCCGAGCTCCTGGCCGAGGCAGGTGTGCAGCGCGGCCTCATCGGCCCGCGCGAGGTGCCACGCCTGTGGGAGCGGCACATCCTCAACTGCGCGGTGCTCTCCGAGGTCGTGCCCGAGGGCGTGACCGTGTGCGATGTGGGCTCGGGCGCCGGGCTGCCCGGCATCCCCCTGGCGCTGGTGCGTGAGGACCTGAAGATCACTCTTCTGGAGCCGCTGCTGCGGCGCACCAACTTCCTCACCGAGGTGGTCGAACTCCTCGGCCTGGACCATGTCACCGTGGTCCGTGGCCGCGCCGAGGAGGTCATGGGCACCCTTTCGCCCGTCCATGTGGTGACCGCCCGCGCCGTGGCGCCCCTCGACCGTCTGGCCACCTGGGGCATCCCCCTGCTGCGCCCCTACGGCGAGATGCTCGCGCTCAAGGGCGACACCGCCGAGGAGGAGCTGAAGAGCGCGGCCACCGCCCTGAGCAAGCTGGGCGCGGTCGGTACCTCGATCCTCCAGGTGGGCGGGGATGTCGTCGATCCGCTCTCCACGGTGGTGCGGGTCGAGGTCGGGGAGAGCCCCGGTGGGGTGCGGTTCGCGGCCAAACGGGCGAAGGCCGCCCGGACGGGACGGGTCCGTCGCCGGCGCTGAACGTACTCCACACCAGCTGCCCCACCTACGTAGGACGGAGTGTCGCGTCCGTTCGGGCGTAGGCGCTGTGCATCGTGTTTCACGTGAAACGTCGCTCTTTGCTGCACGGCATCATCGGCCGCGGTCGCGCTGCGGCCGAACCCCGCAAACGAAAGCCCCTCGGTTCACTCGATGCGGGGGTGGAGTTGTCCACAGAGGTGGATTTCTCCACAGAACAACAGGCCTCACTGGTTCGCGACCCCGAAGGCATGGCAGGCTCTGTTCATTGCGAGCTTGAAGTCGAGGAGAGTGAATCCTTGCGGTCCGACGCCAACATCGCGGGACCGATGGCCGATCCGGTCCCCGGTCCCCGTACCGAGTCCCTGGGGGAGGATGTTTCACGTGAAACACCGCCCCCGATGGACGACACTCCGATCGGTCGTGCTGCCCAACTGGCGGTGGAAGCACTGGGCCGCGCCGGCGAGGGTCTGCCACGTCCGGAGCAGACCCGGATCATCGTGGTCGCCAACCAGAAGGGCGGCGTCGGCAAGACCACCACGACGGTGAACCTTGCCGCCTCCCTGGCCCTGCACGGCGGCCGTGTCCTCGTCGTCGACCTCGACCCGCAGGGCAATGCGTCCACGGCCCTGGGGATCGATCATCACGCCGAGGTCCCGTCCATCTACGACGTGTTGGTCGAGAGCCGCCCGCTCGCGGAAGTCGTCCAGCCGGTTCCCGATGTCGAAGGCCTCTTCTGCGCCCCCGCCACGATCGATCTCGCCGGTGCGGAGATCGAGCTGGTGTCGCTGGTGGCACGAGAGAGCCGACTGCAGCGCGCCATCCAGGCCTATGAGCAGCCGCTGGACTACGTCCTCATCGACTGCCCGCCCTCGCTCGGCCTGCTGACGGTCAACGCGATGGTGGCGGGCGCGGAGGTCCTGATCCCGATCCAGTGCGAGTACTACGCACTGGAGGGACTGGGCCAGCTGCTGCGCAACGTCGATCTGGTGCGGGGGCACCTCAACCCCGCCCTGCATGTGTCGACCATCCTGCTCACCATGTACGACGGCCGGACGCGCCTGGCGTCCCAGGTCGCCGACGAGGTGCGCACCCACTTCGGTGACGAAGTGCTGCGGACGAGCATTCCTCGCTCGGTCCGTATCTCCGAGGCGCCGAGCTATGGCCAGACGGTGTTGACCTACGATCCAGGATCGAGCGGCGCCCTCTCCTATCTTGAGGCGGCCCGAGAGATCGCGCTGAGGGGTGTGGGCATCAGCTATGACGCCACCCACGCTCATATCGGCGCTCAGAACAGTCCGAGCATGGTGGAGGGGATCCAGTGAATGAGCGACGGAGGGGGTTGGGACGTGGTCTCGCCGCACTGATCCCTGCCGCCCCCACGGAGAAGACGCCGGCACAGACCACGGTGGCCGGCTCGACGGCCCCGGCGGCTGTCCCGAGTCTGAACGAGCGTGGGGTGGCCGCGGCGAAGGTGGCCACACTGCCGGCTGTTTCACGTGAAACAGAGGAGCCGTCGGCCTATGACGTCGTGGAGACGCCCGGGCCGCCCATCGGGGCGTACTTCGCGGAGATCCCCCTCGACGCGATCACGCCGAACCCGCAGCAGCCGCGTGTGGTCTTCGACGAGTACGCGCTGGAAGAACTCGTCATCTCCATCAAGGAGGTCGGTCTCCTCCAGCCGGTCGTCGTACGGCAGCTGGGCCCCGGGCGCTATGAGCTCATCATGGGTGAGCGCCGCTGGCGGGCCTGCCGTGAGGCGGGGCTGGAGGCGATCCCGGCGATCGTGCGGGCCACGGACGACGAGAAGCTTCTCCTGGACGCGCTCCTGGAGAACCTTCACCGTGCGCAGCTGAACCCGCTGGAAGAGGCAGCCGCCTACGACCAGTTGCTCAAGGACTTCAACTGCACGCACGACCAGCTGGCGGACCGGATCGGCCGGTCCCGTCCACAGGTGTCCAATACGCTGCGTCTGCTGAAGCTCTCGCCGGCGGTGCAGAACCGGGTGGCGGCGGGGGTGCTGTCCGCGGGTCACGCTCGTGCGCTGCTCTCCGTGGAGGACGCGGAGGAGCAGGAGCGGCTGGCTCACCGGATCGTGGCCGAGGGGCTCTCGGTGCGGAACGTCGAAGAGATCGTGACCCTCATGGGCTCCCGGCCCCAGTCGGCCCAGCGGGCCCGTAAGCCGCGTGCCGGTGCCCTGGTCTCCCCGGCGCTGTCCGAGCTGGCCACCCGGCTCTCGGACCGCTTCGAGACCCGGGTGAAGGTCGATCTGGGGCAGAAGAAGGGCAAGATCACCGTCGAGTTCGCCTCGGTGGAGGATCTGGAGCGCATCCTCGGCACGCTGGCCCCGGGCGAGGGCTTCGCCCTGCAGAAGGGGCTGGAAGAGGAGAGCGACGCGGAGGAAGCGGACGACTGAGTCAGGGGCCGGTCCTGAGACCCCGTCACAGGGCGGCCCGTGCGTGTCCCGAGCGAGCCGTGTCCGGTGTGTCCGGAACACGGCTCGCTCTTTGCGTTCAGTCGGTATCGACGGGAATCGCATCGTGGATACGATGCGAGGGGGTATGGCGCATCCATCAGGCAGCACCTCGAAGTGGGAGGCGAGGGCCATGCGAACGATGAGCCGGACCGGACTGGTGAGCGCGGGGCTGGGGCTGGGGGCGGTCGGCGGATTCGTCGGCAGTCTGCTCAGGGAACGCAGCGCTCTGACAGCCGCTCGCGATGCCGCGGGCGAAGGAAGCGAGGAACAGCCTTCATGGGGCGTCGGCTCGTACCGCTCACGCTGGACAACCTTCAGGACCTTCCCAAGCGCTGTCGCTCGTGTGTCTTCTGGGAGCTGGATCCCGTCAGGGGTGCGGCCGCGCTGAAGGCGGGCACGGCCGCTCTGGAGAAGGAGTCCTGGATCTCCGCCGTCCTGCTGGACTGGGGGTCGTGCGGCCGGGTGGTGTACGTCGACGACCGTCCTGTGGGGTTCGTGCTCTACGCCCCGCCCGCCTATGTGCCGCGCTCGACGGCGTTTCCCACCAGCCCGGTGGCACCGGACGCCGTGCAGCTGATGACCTCGTTCATCATGCCCGGGTATCAGGGGCAGGGGCTGGGACGGGTGATGGTGCAGACGGTCGCGAAGGATCTGCTGCGGCGCGGCTTCAAGGCGATCGAGGCCTTCGGTGACGCCCGTTGGAAGGAACCGGGCTGTCTGCTCCCCGCCGATCATCTGCTGGCCGTGGGCTTCAAGACGGTGCGGCCGCATCCCCGCCACCCCCGGCTGCGGCTGGAGTTGCGGACCACGCTCTCCTGGAAGGAAGACGTGGAGATGGCCCTGGACCGGTTGCTGGGGGCCGTGCAGAAGGAGCCGGCGCTGCGACCGCTGTAGTGATGCTGTGGTGATGACGAAGGGGCCGGTCCTCATGGACCGGCCCCTCTCTGTTTCACGTGAAACAGTGCGTCACGGGAAGCCGTGCGTCACGGGAAACCGTGCGTCACTCGGAGATGAAGGTCTCCAGGTCGCGGACGAGCGCGGCCTTCGGCTTGGCGCCGACGATGGTCTTGGCGACCTCGCCGTCCTGGTAGACGTTCAGCGTCGGGATCGACATGACGCCGTACTTCGCGGCCGTGTTCGGGTTCTCGTCGATGTTGAGCTTGACGATCTCGATCTTGTCGCCGTGCTCGGCGGCGATGGCCTCGAGGGACGGGGCGATCTGGCGGCACGGGCCGCACCACTCGGCCCAGAAGTCCACCAGAACGGGCTTGTCGCTCTTGAGGACGACCTCATCGAAGTCGGCGTCGGTCACATTCTTCAGGGTGCCGGCCACAGGGGGCTCCTTCATTCCTTGTGCGGTGGGGCGGGAGAGGGGGGTCAGACAGTGGTCTTCTCGGGCTCGGCCTGCTCCTCGTCCGCGAGGGCGGCGAGGAAGCGCTCGGCGTCGAGAGCGGAGGAGCAGCCGGTTCCGGCCGCGGTGATCGCCTGGCGGTAGGTGTGGTCCACCACGTCACCGGCCGCGAAGACACCGGTCAGGTTCGTCCGGGTCGAGGGCGCGGCCACCTTCAGGTAGCCCTCCTCGTCCAGGTCGAGCTGGCCCTTGAAGAGCTCGGTGCGCGGGTCGTGGCCGATGGCGATGAACAGACCGGTGACCGCGAGGTCGGAGAGTTCGCCGGTCTTGAGGTTGCGCAGCTTCAGCCCGGCCAGCTTCGGGTCGCCCTGGATCTCGGCGACCTCGCTGTCCCAGACGAACTTGATCTTCGGGTCGGCGAAGGCGCGCTCCTGCATCGCCTTGGAGGCGCGCAGGCTGTCCCGGCGGTGGACGATGGTGACGGACTTGGCGAAGCGGGAGAGGAAGGTGGCCTCCTCCATCGCGGTGTCGCCACCGCCGATCACGGCGATGTCCTGGTCCTTGAAGAAGAACCCGTCACACGTGGCGCACCAGGAGACACCGCGGCCGGAGAGGGCGTCCTCGTTCGGCAGGCCGAGCTTGCGGTGCTGGGAGCCGGTGGTGACGATGACGGCCTTGGCGCGGTGGACCGTGCCGGCCGTGTCCGTGACGGTCTTGATCTCACCGGTGAGGTCGACGGAGACGATGTCGTCCGCGATGAGCTCGGCACCGAAGCGCTCGGCCTGGGCGCGCATGTTGTCCATGAGCTCGGGGCCCATGATGCCGTCCTGGAAGCCGGGGAAGTTCTCCACCTCGGTGGTGTTCATCAGGGCGCCGCCCGCGGTGACGGCGCCTTCGAAGACCAGCGGCTTCAGCGACGCGCGCGCGGTGTAGAGCGCGGCGGTGTAGCCGGCGGGCCCGGAGCCGATGATGATCACGTTACGGACGTCGCTCACGGCTATGTTCCTCGTCTCTGGTCTGCGTCGTTCGACCGGTGGGAGCTGCTCTGAACTCTCACCCCACCCAACGGATCCTAAGGGGCGCGCATTCCCACTGTGTCCGGGCACACGGAGGGAGGATCCCCTGGGGGGAACCGCCGGGGACGGAGTCGCAGGTGGGCCGTCAGTGACGGGTGTAGGAAGACTTCAGAAGGATCTTGGCCGGGCCGGCGGAGGCATCCGTGACACAGGTGCTGTCCATGAGGTACGCGTCGACCTTGGTGCTGTCGGAGGTGTCCGGCAGGAGGACGAGAAGCGCGTCCGTTCCCTTGTAGACGCCTTCTTCGGTGGCGAGGGCCGTGTCGCTGCGGCCGATGCCCTTCTGGACGCAGGCGGGGACGGTGGGCTCCGTGTAGACCCGGGGCCGGGGGCTGCCGGTAGTGCCTTCGATGCCCAGACTGTTCGGCGCCTTGGACCCCTGGGCCCTGCCCAGGAGATCCGTGACCTTCTGCTCCAGGGTGCCCTGGGCGAAGGTGTCGGCGGCGGTGGACTGCCCGTGTGCGGCGGGGCCAGGCCCGCTGCCGCCCGTCAGCGAGGAGAGCAGGACGCCACCGAGCCCCAGGGCGGCGGCGCCGAGAACGGCGCCCAGCACGGCGACCCTGCGGCGACCGCCCCGCTTGCCGCTCTTGCGGCCCGGGCCGGTGGTGGCGGTGCGGGCGTGACCCGAGGGCCGGTCTGCGGTGAGCGGTGTTTCACGTGAAACAAGGGGTGCCTCGGCGCCGGCGGGAGCCGCGTCGGCGGTGACGGTCGTGTTGGCCGGTTCTGCCGGGCCGGTCAGGTCGGTCGCGTCAGTCGTCGTGCCGGGGACCGCTTCGGCGGCGAGCGCTGCGTCGATGCGCCGGGCGATGTCCTCCGGCATCCGGGGCGGCTCGGGGAGAGCGCCCAGCAGGCCGCGGATCTCCTCGAGCGAGCTGTGGACGTCGGCGCAGAGCTCGCAGTCGTCGAGGTGCCGCCGTACCTCGGCGCTCCGGGACGGGGCGAGCAGGCCCTCGGCGAGGTCGGAGATCTCCGTGACGTCCGGGTGCCCGGTCGTTTCCGTCGTCGATGTCACGTTCGCCCACCTCCGCCCTTCACCGCTGCTGAATCGCCTGACCCGGCGCCGGCCGATCCCTCCTCGGGAGGATCCGCTGCCGGTGGGACGGTTGTCCCCCGCGCCCGGTTCCGCGCCCCGTCGGTTTCCTTGTCGTCGCCGGGGCTTTCCGGCCTCAGATGGGTCAGCAGCGGCAGCAGCCGGGCTCTGCCCCGGGCACAGCGGCTCTTCACCGTCCCCGTCGGCACATCGAGGATGCGGGCGGCCTCGGCGACCGGGTAGCCCTGCATGTCCACCAGGACGAGGGCCGCACGCTGGTCGGCGGGAAGGGTGCCGAGCGCTTCGAGGAGCTGACGGTGGACGTCATTGCGCTCCGCGGGGGCGGAGGCGGCCTCATGGGGTTCGAGCAGCTGCTCCAGGCGCTCGGTGTCGTCGACCGGGGAGGTCTTGCGCGAGGCAGCCTTGCGGGCCCGGTCCAGACAGGCGTTCACGGTGATGCGGTGCAGCCACGTCGTGACGGCGGACTGGCCACGGAAGGTGTGGGCGGCACGGTAGGCCGACACCAGGGCGTCCTGGACGGCGTCGGCGGCCTCCTCACGGTCGCCCAGCGTCCGCAGGGCGACCGCCCAGAGCCGGTCACGGTGCCGCCGTACGAGCTCACCGAAGGCGTCGGGGTCGCCCTCCACATGCCGGGCGAGGAGGTCCTGATCGCCGGCCGCGTCGTATCCGCCGCCCTGCGTCATGGGACCCCCTCTCCCTCCGGTGTGTCATCACCCCGTGAACTTCACATCGGTGATGGCCTGCTTGTAGCCGGCCCCGCTGTAGTCGTCCGACCCCGAGTACGGGGCCGCCGTGATCCATACGAGAACGTACCGCGTCTTCGCCGCCGTCTTGGCGGAGATCTGCAACTCCTTGCCGGTGGTCTTGGCGTCGGCGATCTTCTTCATGGAGCTGAGGGACGCCGACGACGAGAGGGAATCGGCCGCGTACAGCGTGGCGGCCGTGTAGTTCCCGCCGTAGAGCAGCCCTATCGAAGCGGACGACAGACTCTGCTCCGAACCGAGGTCGTAGACGATGCCCACGCCCTGCTTGTACGGGGCGAGCACGGGTCCTCCGTTGAAGGACTTGGACCGCCAGTACGTGGAGCTGTCGTTGTCGTACGTCAGCTTCGCATCGCCGGGGTGCTGGGCCGAGCCGTCGGGGTAGTACTCGGCGGCGCCCTGGATCTTCAGCGTGGTGACCGGCTTCGGCGAACTGCTGCTCTTGTCGCCGTCGTCCGTCGTCTGCGTCTTGTTGGTGTCGTCGGACTTGTCCTGCTCCATCAGGGCGTCCGCGAGCTGCCAGCTGCCCAGGCCGAGCGCGGCGATGAGCAGCGCGGAGACCGCCCACTTCAGGGCCCGGCCGGTGCGGCTCTGCAGCGGGGGTGGCGGGGTCGGGACCGGCTGCGTGGCACCCGGGTGGGGCGCCGGGCGGCCGTAGGTGCCCTGCTGGTACGTCGTGCGCTGGTACTCCGGCGGCGCGGTGAACGCCGGCTCCGGCGGGCGGATGCGGGGCATCTCCCCGATCGCCTTCACCAGTTCCTCCGGTGTGGTGCACGCGGCCTCGTGCCGGGACGCGGTCGCCCCGTCGTTGGCGAGCGCGCGCATGGCCAGCTCGGACAGACCCCGGTGGACGCCGGCGCGCACCTGGTCGGGTGCGATCAGACCGACGTCCTTGGGCAGCCCGGACAGGCCGTGGGCGTCGTTCTCGTACGGCCAGCGCTGGGTGAGCGCCGCGTACAGCAGGGCGCCGATCGCCTCCGTGTCGGTGCGCTG
The DNA here is from genome assembly GCF_040630405.1 of Streptomyces sp. NPDC005811. Lineage (NCBI taxonomy): Bacteria > Bacillati > Actinomycetota > Actinomycetes > Kitasatosporales > Streptomycetaceae > Streptomyces > Streptomyces sp. NPDC005811. Next base: position 91,535 of record NZ_JBEXXK010000007.1, on the reverse strand, counting down.
CGGGGTCTCCGAGGTGATGCCGCGCAGCGCGGCGTTGACCGCGAGCCCCCGGATGCGCCACTGGCCCGTGGAGGTGCGCAGGACCGCGCTGGGGTTCAGCCGCAGATGGGCCAGCCCCTCACGGTGTGCCGCGGCCATCGCCGACGAGAGCTGACTGACCATCTGGTACGCGTCGTGCGGCTCCAGGGGGCCGGACGCCAGCAGTGTGGTCAGCTCGGTCGCGTCGGGCAGCCACTCGTGGACCACGTAGACGAGGTCGTTCTCCTCGACCGCGTCCAGGACCTGGACGAAGCGAGGGTCGCCGAGCAGCGCCGCCGAGCGGGCCGCCGCCAGCACCGAGCGGGCGCGGGCGTGGTCCGCGGGCAGGATGTGGACCCCCACGGCACGGCGAAGTTTCTCGTCGACCGCACGCCAACTGCTGAAACCGTCCAGACGGGTGACGCACTCCTCGAGGCGGTACCGTCTGGCGAGTTTGTGGCCGCTGTGCAGTTCAGGCGGTGAGGTCCTGCCGGGATGTTCGATCCCGCCACTCCCCTGTGCCTCGTCGCTGTCCGTGTCCCGCTCCCGGTTCTTGGCCACCCCGTCGGCCGTGGACTGGTCCGCCTGCGCGGTCAGCGGCTCATCGCCGCTGTTGTCTGCCACGTCGACGGCAGCCGTGCTCCGTTCCGCCACCGTCGTTCCTGCCTCCCCATCCCATGCGCGCCGCCGACCTCGTGCGCGCCGTCCGACGCCGGATCCAATTGTGCCCACAGTCCGCCGCTATGCACGACACACGGCAGCTAACGATGGTTGTGCGACTCCCCCTGGCTCAGCGCCCCAGGCGCCCCCGGACCATGCCGACGAGGGAGTTGAGCTCCTCGATGCGCATGCGCCGGGCGGCGACGAAGAAGATGCCGAGCAACAGGGCTCCGCCGACCAGCAGGGCGGCGAAGGAGCCCATGACGCCCTGACCCAGGGTCCGGGCGATGCCGTAGCAGGCCGCACCGCTGATCAGCGCCGCCGGTACGGAGGCGATGCACAGCCGCGCGTACGTGCGCAGGACGTGGGAGCCGTCGAGGTCGCCGCCGAGCCGCTTGCGCAGCCGGTTCCAGGCGACACCGACGCCGATCGCGTAGGCCAGCCCGTAGGCGGCGGCCATGCCCGCCACGGCCCAGCGGGCCGGGAGGACGAAGTAACAGACCGCCGAGGCCGTCGCGTTGACCGCGGCCACGATGACGGTGTTGTAGAAGGGGGTGCGGGTGTCCTCGTACGCGTAGAAGGCGCGCAGGACGACGTACTGCACCGAGTAGGGGATCAGGCCGAGGCCGAAGGCCATCAGCATGAAGCCCATGTTGGTGGCCTCGCTGGTGCCGGAGGAGCCGAAGATCAGGGTGCACATCGGGATGCCGAGCGCGAGGAAGCCGAAGGCGATCGGCACGATCGCGACGGCCGTCGTGCGCAGCCCCTGTGAGATGTCGTCGCGGACCGCGCCGCCGTCGCCCTCGGCCGCCGAGCGGGAGATCCGCGGCAGCAGGGCCGCCATCAGCGACACGGTGATGATGGCCTGGGGCAGGCCCCAGATCAGCTGTGCGTTGGCGTAGGCGGCGAAACCGGTGCCGTCGACGGGCGAGGCCTTGCCGGCCGCGGTCGACAGCTGGGAGACGACGATCGCGCCCGCCTGGTTGGCGAGGACGAACAGGAACGTCCACTTGGCGAGCGTCACGGCCTTGCCCAGGCCGTGGCCCCGCCAGTCGAAGCGCAGCCGCAGCCGGAAGCCGGTCTCCCGCAGGTAGGGGATCATCGCGAGCGCCTGCACCACCAGGCCCAGCAGCACGCCGATGCCCAGGAGCCGCTGGCCCTCCGGCGGGATGGACGTGACCTTCATGCCGGAGTCGGCGGCGGTGCCGTAGACCCAGATGAACATGCCCAGCGTCACGATGATGACGATGTTGTTCAGGACCGGGGTCCACATCATCGCGCCGAACTTGCCGCGCGCGTTGAGGATCTGACCCATCACGACATGGACGCCCATGAAGAAGATCGAGGGCAGGAAGTAGCGGACGAAGGTGATGCCGACCTCGTTGGCCGCCGGATCGCTGGCGACCGGGTCGGACAGCGCCCGGATCAGCAGGGGGGCGCCGGCGACCGCGGCGACGGTCAGTGCGCCGAGCGCCACCATCACCAGCGTCAGGAGCCGGTTGGCGTAGGCCTCGCCGCCGTCCTCGTCCTCCTTCATGGCCCGCACGAGCTGCGGTACGAAGACGGAGTTGAGACCGCCGCCGACGGTCAGGATGTAGATCATCGTCGGCAGCTGGTAGGCGACCTGGAAGGTGTCGCCCAGCAGGCCGACGCCGAGCGCGGAGACGATCAGCGCGGAGCGGACGAAACCGGTGAGGCGGGAGACCATCGTGCCCGCGGCCATCACGGCACTGGACTTCAGCAGGCCGCCCGCCTTGCCGCCCTTCTTCGCGGCCGGAGCGGCGGCCGGCTCGGGAGCCGGCGCCTCGGTCACGGCGGCCGCGCTGCCGAGGTTCATGGTGCGGTCGTCCACGGGCGGCACCGGGGCCGGACCCGGGTGGCGCGGCGCGGACCCCTGGCCGCCGGGGGCCGCCGCCGGGCCCGGCACCGCGGGGGAGTCGGCCGACGGGCGGATGCCGCCCTGCTGCTGGTCCTTGAAGAGGTGCGCGAAGGCGTCGGGCTGGTGCTGCTCCTCACCGGAGTGCGACACCAGGTCGTCCACGCCCACGAACTCGGTCGTGCGCGGGTCGTCGCCGTAGGGCAGGTACTGGGTGGGGCCCTCCGGCTCGGGCGCCGGGGGCCGGGCCCACACCTGCGGGTCGGGCGCGTACGGCGACGGCGTCGGGCGGCCGTAGAGCGGCTGCTGCGGCGCGTAGGTGCCCGGGGGCGGCGGCGGGTGCGCGGCACGGTCGTAGAGCGCCTCGGCGACCGGGTCCTGCGCGGTGAGGTCCTGGGCCCCGTAGGGGTCCTGGTCGTAGGCGTCCTGGAGGTACATGTCCGCGGGGTGCTGCGGCGGCACCTGGCCGTGCTCGGGCGGCGGGCCCTCGGGGTGACCCGAGCTGCCCGCGGCCTGGCCGCGGTCACCCTCGTACGGCGCGTTCATGGCTACCCCACCTCATCGTCCCGGGCCCACCGGCCACGACATCCTCAACGGTCCACTCTCTCACCCGTCCCCGAGGGGGCCGCGCTTTCCGCTGCGGTGTCCGCTGTCCCGTCACTCGGCTGCTCCGGGTCGTCTGCCCCGGACCCGGCGGCCGATTCTTCCCCGGTGTCACCTTCGGCGTCCTCGGACGTCCCGGGGGCGCCGTCGGCCTCGGCCGCCGTGCCCTCCTCGGTGTCCTCGGAGGTCGCGGGGTCGTCGGCGTCGTCGGCGTCCTCGGCGTCGTCGGCGGCTTCCGCCTCCTGCGCCTCACGGGCCGCGGCCCGCTTGCGCTGGGTGTACATCCGGAAGCCGGCGAGCACGAGCAGCAGCACACCGCCGCCGATGACCAGCATCACCGTGGCCGTGATTTCGGTGACCTTCACGTCGAAGGTCACCGGCGCACCGTAGACCTGGCCGTCCTCGGTGTACAGCTGGGCGATCACCGTGGTCTGGCCGTTCACATTGGCGGTCGTGGTGAACTTCACCGTCGTGCTGTGCCCGCCGGAGACCTCGATGCGCTGCTCGTCGTAGTCGTCGCCGCCGATCTCCAGGCGGGTGTTGTTGGACGAGGAGAGCCGCAGGACCAGGTGGTGGACGCCCTGGACCAGGTTGTTCTGCACGGTCACGGGGATCGTGGCGCTGCGTCCGGAGAGCTTGGTCTCCGACTTGTCGATCAGCTTGACCTGGTCGGTGAGGGTGTCCAGATAGCTCTGCACGCCCTGACGGAAGGTGCTCGCAGCGGAGGAGCGGCCCCGCCACGAGGTGGACATCTCCCGGTTCGTGGCCCTGCCGAAGGGTGTCACCACCCGGGACTTGTCGGTGAGGATCACCTTGAAGCTGTCGAGCGTGTCCTGCGTGGCCGCGATCTGCTCGAAGGCCGACTTCGGCAGTTCCTGCTTGCGCAGCGCGGAGGGGTACGAGGACCGCGTGGGCACCTTGGTGGTGGCACCGCCGTCGGGCTTGGCCGTGGCGGCCGCGGAGAGGTCCTGGGACTGCGACCAGCCCGAGTCCTGGAGGGCCGTGACGGCCGCCGCCATCGCCTGGGCCTGGCCGGCGGTCGGTGTGCGCTGCGGGGCGACGACGATGCTGCGCTGCTTGTGCGTCTGGAGGTTCAGCGCCAGGCTCTGGGCGAGGAACTCCTGCACCGCGAGGGTGGACGCGGAGGCGTTCGTCAGATCGCCCTGGAAGGTCTTGGACAGGCGGGCGTCGGCCACCACCGCCGTGGTGCCGCCGCCGATGGGCCGGGCCGCGGAGGGGGTGTAGGTCAGGCTGCCGGTCTCCGCCAGGCTGTCGCTGCGGGCGATCACCTTGTCGGCGCCCGCGGAGGTGGCGACCTTCACGATCGAGGGGTCGACGGCCCCGTCCAGCGGCCAGGCGAAGTCGGTGCTCGGCGTCACGTGGAGGATCGTCTCGACGGTGGTCGCGGCGACGTCCGTGGCCGCCTTGAACTGGCTCAGCGAGCCGCTGACGCCGGTGCCGTCGTGGGCCAGGGAGGCCAGGTCGGGGTCGGCGAAGGGCAGGGCGACGACCTCCTTGTCCGCCACCGCGTCCTGGAGTGCGGCCAGCCACTTCTTGGCGACGGCCTGGTGGGTACCGGCCGTGGTGGTGTCACCGTCGGCGCGGACCCGGTAACTGCCGGTCATCGCGTCCACGGAGGCCAGCAGGTCCGGGTCGATCACCCAGGTGACGTCGAGGTCCTTGCCGAGGCTCAGCAGCTGGTCCAGGCGGCCGCCGGGGGCGATCTCCTCGGCGAGGTCGTCATTGAGGAAGACGGGCGTCTGGCTGGCGTTCGAGCCGGTCTCGGCCGTCATGTGGACGCTGGAGACCAGCGGCCACAGGATCGTCGTCCTGGTCTCCGTGTCCGCCCCGTCCGGCTGCCAGGGCAGGAAGGTCCGCTGGACGCCGAGCACCTGATCCCACTGCTGTGCGGACGTCTCGCCCGAGAGGGAGACCGCCAGCGGGTAGACGCCGTCGCCGCCGAGGTCCAGCTCGTCGACCGGTACGGAGATGCTGAAGTGCTCTGCGACCCCTGGCGTGAGCTTGTCGAACTTCGCGACGTACTTGCCGCCCACCTCGGAGTCGTAGCCGGCGGAGAGGTCCTCGGCGTCGTCGGCGGCGTCGTCGATCGCCGAGCGGGTGGTGAGCGCGGACCCCACCCGTAGGCCGACGTGCGCCTTGGTGACGGCCTGCTTGCCCTTGTTGGTCACCGTGCCGGAGACGGTCACGGTGTCGCCGTCGGTGGGGACGGCCGGGCTGAGGGAGTCGACGGCGACCGAGACCGAGCCCGTGTCGGAGGCTTCCTTGACGCCTGCCGCGGCGTCGGCGTGCGCGGGGAGTGCGGGCAGCTGCAGCAGCCCGGCCAGCAGGGGCGCCCCGGCGAGCAGTGCTCCGGTGCGCCGCAGCCAGCGGCGGGCAGGTGAGGGACTCGTCCCCGGGAAGTCTGCCGCCTCGGCCACGCGTTCGCCCGTCTCTCGTCGTCGTCAGTGGTCGTCGGAATGTGCGTCCACGCATGGTAACGATGTGCGCGGAGGTGAAGTGCCGCGGACCGGTCCACAAGATCAGGTGCGGTTCGCGTCCTGCCCTCTATCGTCGCGTATGGAGGGGAGTGCCGGTGATGAAGGTCTAAGGATGGCCTTCCAGTGCTATGGGACGGTGTGTTCCCCGGCGGTAATCGGGGCGCCCCGGGTCGGCCGGGCCACGTACCCTTTCCTGTTGTGCCGAACGCCAACGAAGACACCCCCAGCGCCCTGAGCCAGGCGCAGCACAGCGCCGTGAGCGAGCTGCTGCGGGTCGCGCCTGTCGCCGACGACCTCGCCCGCCGCTTCCAGGAGGCCGGGTTCTCCCTCGCCCTGGTCGGCGGCTCGGTCCGGGACGCGCTGCTCGGCCGGCTCGGCAACGACCTCGACTTCACCACGGACGCCCGCCCCGAGGACGTCCTGAAGATCGTGCGGCCCTGGGCGGACGCGGTGTGGGAGGTCGGGATCGCCTTCGGCACCGTCGGGGCGCAGAAGGACGGCTACCAGATCGAGGTGACGACGTACCGCTCCGAGGCGTACGACCGCACCTCGCGCAAGCCCGAGGTGTCCTACGGCGACTCCATCGAGCAGGATCTCGTCCGGCGTGACTTCACGGTGAACGCGATGGCGGTGGCGCTCCCGCAGAAGGAGTTCATCGACCCGCACAACGGCCGTGCCGACCTCGCCGCCCGGGTGCTGCGCACCCCTGGTACACCGGAGGAGTCCTTCTCGGACGACCCGCTGCGGATGATGCGTGCCGCCCGGTTCGCCGCTCAGCTCGACTTCGAGGTCGCCCCCGAGGTCGTCACGGCGATGAAGGAGATGTCCGGGCGCCTCGACATCGTCTCCGCGGAGCGGGTGCGGGACGAGCTGAACAAGCTGATCCTCTCCGCCCACCCGCGCAAGGGCCTGAGGCTGCTGGTCGACACCGGACTCGCCGGCCATGTCCTGCCGGAGCTGCCCGCCCTGCGGCTGGAGCGCGACGAGCACCACCGGCACAAGGACGTCTACGACCACACGCTGATCGTGCTGGAGCAGGCGATCGCGCTGGAGGAGAACAGCCCCGACCTCACCCTCAGGCTCGCCGCGCTGCTGCACGACATCGGCAAGCCGCGTACCCGGCGGTTCGAGAAGGACGGCCGGGTCTCGTTCCACCACCACGAGGTGGTCGGGGCGAAGATGACCAAGAAGCGCATGACCGCGCTCAAGTACTCCAACGACCTGGTGAAGGACGTCTCGCGGCTGGTCGAGCTGCATCTGCGCTTCCACGGGTACGGCACCGGGGAGTGGACCGACTCCGCGGTCCGCCGGTACGTCCGGGACGCGGGACCGCTGCTCGACCGCCTGCACAAGCTGACCCGGTCGGACTGCACGACCCGCAACAAGCGCAGGGCCACGGCTCTCTCCCGGGCCTACGACGGCCTGGAGGAGCGCATCGCCCAGCTCCAGGAGCAGGAGGAGCTCGACGCGATCCGCCCCGACCTGGACGGCAACCAGATCATGGAGATCCTCGGCGTCGGCCCCGGCCCGGTCATCGGCCAGGCGTACACGTTCCTGCTGGAGCTGCGCCTGGAGAACGGGCCGATGGAGTACGACGCGGCGGTCTCGGCGCTCAAGGAGTGGTGGACCGTGCAGAGCTGAGGCCGGGAGCCGGGGCGATGTTTCACGTGAAACACCGCCCTGATCCCTGACCTCGGTCAGCCCCCGAACGCACTGAGGCCGGTGTTTCACGTGAAACACCGGCCTCAGTCGTGGCGGTCGCTACCGCTACTTGACTTCCTTCAGGCAGAGAACCACGTCGTGGCCGCCGCCGTACTGGACGTAGGAGATCGTCGCGTCGGTGACGGCCTCGCACTTGCTGTCGTCACTGGAGCCGTCGAACTTCTGGACGACCTTGTACTGGGCCTTGCTGTCCGAGCAGTCGACCTCGTTGAGGTCCGCGTTGGAGTCCGTGCCCTCGTTGTGCATGCACGAGCCGACCGAGGTCGTCTCCGCGTCGTCACGCGTCAGGAACCAGCCCGCGCCGAACTTGAGGATGCCGATGATGACGGCGACGACGATCGCACCGACGATCCGTATCGCCTTCTTGCCCATGCGCTTGCCGGCCGGCGCGGGCGGCGGGGGAACCGGAGCGCCGCCCTGGTTCGGGAACGGGGCGTACGGCTGCTGCGGCGGGACTCCCGGCTGACCGGGCTGCTGCCCCATGGGCGCGGTGGGCTGGGCGTACGGGTTCTGGCCCTGTGGAGGCGGCGGAGTGGTCATGCTGGGTCCCCCTAGAACATGGGTGCGCTGGAACATGCGTGCGCATGGCGCCAAATAAGACTCACGTAAAGTACCGGCCACCACTGACAGCGCCCGACCACCGAGGGACTCTGTGTCTTTGATGTGACACTTACTGGCGTTCAAAGCGGGTCATAGCCGCAGCAATTGCCCCGTAGATAACGGCGACCGTTACCACCAGCGCCGCTGAGCGGCCGTCAGGCGGCAGCATCAGGGCGGCCACTCCGGCGGCGCCGACGAAGGCGACGTTGAACAGGACGTCGTAGAGGGAGAAGATCCGGCCACGGAAGCCGTCCGCCACGGACGACTGCACGATGGTGTCGGTGGCGATCTTCGCGCCCTGGGTGACCAGTCCGAGCACGAACGCCGCGACGAACGTGGTGGCTTGGGTGAAGGGCAGCATCAGGGCGAGCTCCAGCACGGCGGCCGCGGCCGAACAGACGACGATCCAGCGGCCGGGGCCCAGCCGTCCGGCCGCCGTCGGGGTCACCACGGCCGCGACGAAGAAGCCGATGCCGGAGATGGCCACGGCCACACCGAGCAGCGCCAGCCCCTTGTCCGTGTCGGTGGACCAGGCGTACCGGCACAGCATCAACACCATGACCGTCAGGGCGCCGTAGCAGAACCGCATCAGGGTGATCGCGCCGAGCGCCCAGGCGGCCTCCCTGCGCTGCGGCTCCGTCAGATGGCGTACCCCGGAGGCGAGTCCGCGGGCCGTGCCCCGGACGGCGCTCGCCCAGCCGGCCGGCACCAGGCCGCGTTCGGGCCCGAGCAGATCCGCGGCCATGGTCAGGGACATCAGCGCCGAGCACAGGTACAGCGCGCTGCCGAGCAGGACCACCGCGGCATCGGTGTCCGCGATCGCCAGGCGTACGACGAAGGCGAGACCGCCGCCCGCGACCGCGGCCAGTGTTCCGGCCGTCGGGGAGAGGGAGTTCGCGATGACGAGGCGTTCGGCGTCGACCACCCGCGGCAGCGCGGCCGAGAGGCCCGCGAGGACGAACCGGTTGACGGCGGTGACGCACAGCGCGGAGACGTAGAAGAGCCAGTCGGGGACGTGGCTGAGCATCAGGACGGCCGTCGCCGAGGCCAGCAGGGCGCGCAGCAGATTGCCGTAGAGCAGGATCTGCCGGCGCCGCCAGCGGTCCAGCAGGACGCCGGCGAAGGGGCCGACGAGGGAGTAGGGCAGCAGCAGGACGGCCATCGCGGAGGCGATCGCCGCGGCCGAGGTCTGTTTCTCCGGGGAGAACACGACGTAGGTGGCGAGCGCGACCTGGTAGACGCCGTCGGCGCACTGGGACAGCAGCCGTACGGCGAGCAGGCGCCGGAAGGCGCCGAGGCGCAGCAGGACGCGCAGATCACGGACGACGGCCATGGGGCCCAGCCTCACATACGGGGAAGGTCCCCGGGTCATACGACCCGGGGACCCTCTCAGCCCTGGCAGGAGCGAATTTTCAGCGGGTGGCGCGCCGGGGCGCGCCCCGGCGTCGAGCTAGCGCTCGACCTCGCCGCGGATGAACTTCTCGACGTTCTCACGGGCCTCGTCGTCGAAGTACTGGACCGGCGGGGACTTCATGAAGTAGCTGGACGCCGACAGGATCGGGCCGCCGATGCCGCGGTCCTTGGCGATCTTCGCGGCGCGCAGGGCGTCGATGATGACACCCGCGGAGTTCGGGGAGTCCCAGACCTCGAGCTTGTACTCCAGGTTCAGCGGGACGTCACCGAAGGCGCGGCCCTCGAGACGGACGTAGGCCCACTTGCGGTCGTCGAGCCACGCCACGTAGTCGGACGGGCCGATGTGGACGTTCTTCTCGCCGAGCTCCCGGTCGGGGATCTGGGAGGTGACGGCCTGGGTCTTGGAGATCTTCTTGGACTCCAGGCGGTCGCGCTCGAGCATGTTCTTGAAGTCCATGTTGCCGCCGACGTTCAGCTGCATGGTGCGCTCCAGGACGACACCGCGGTCCTCGAACAGCTTCGCCATGACGCGGTGCGTGATGGTGGCGCCGACCTGGGACTTGATGTCGTCACCGACGATCGGCACGCCCGCCGCGGTGAACTTGTCCGCCCACTCCTTGGTGCCGGCGATGAAGACCGGGAGGGCGTTGACGAAGGCGACCTTGGCGTCGATGGCGCACTGGGCGTAGAACTTCGCCGCTTCCTCGGAGCCGACGGGCAGGTAGCAGACGAGGACGTCGACCTGCTTCTTCTTGAGGATCTTCACGACGTCGACCGGCTCGGCCTCGGACTCCTCGATGGTCTGGCGGTAGTACTTGCCGAGACCGTCGAGGGTGTGGCCACGCCGCACCTTCACACCAGTGTTGGGTACGTCGCAGATCTTGATGGTGTTGTTCTCGGACGCGCCGATGGCGTCCGAGAGGTCCAGGCCGACCTTCTTGGCGTCCACGTCGAACGCGGCGACGAACTCGACGTCACGGACGTGGTAGTCGCCGAACTGGACGTGCATCAGGCCCGGGACCTTGGCCGCCGGGTCGGCGTCCTTGTAGTACTCGACGCCCTGCACCAGCGATGCGGCGCAGTTGCCCACACCGACGATGGCTACGCGAACCGAACCCATTCCGGTTGCTCCCTGTGTGTACGAGTGAGGCCCTGGCTGGGCGCTCACGGGGTGGTGTCGCCGGGCGTATCCGTCCCGGGGGTGTCCCCGGGACGGGGCAGGACGCCCGGCGCTCCAGTGGTGTTCTGCTGAGCGGACTCCCCGGAGGCGGAACCCTTCAGGTCCCGTCCGGCCCGCTCGCTCTCGATGAGCTCGTTCAGCCAGCGCACTTCGCGCTCCACGGACTCCATCCCGTGGCGCTGGAGCTCAAGCGTGTAGTCGTCGAGGCGCTCCCGCGTGCGTGCCAGCGAGGCGCGCATCTTCTCCAGACGCTCCTCCAGCCGGCTGCGGCGGCCCTCCAGGACGCGCATGCGCACATCGCGCGACGTCTGCCCGAAGAAGGCGAAACGGGCGGCGAAGTGCTCGTCCTCATACGCGTCGGGGCCCGTCTGCGAGAGCAGGTCCTCGAAGTGTTCCTTACCTTCGGCCGTCAACCGGTAGACGATCTTGGCGCGACGTCCGGCGAGTGGTGCGGCGAGGGCGTCCTCGGGGGTGTTCCCCGGTTCCTCGATCAACCAGCCGTTGGCGACCAGCGTCTTGAGGCAGGGGTACAGCGTCCCGTAGCTGAAGGCACGGAACACTCCCAGTGATGTATTGAGTCGTTTGCGCAGCTCATAGCCGTGCATCGGGGATTCGCGGAGCAGGCCGAGCACGGCGAACTCGAGGATGCCCGAACGTCGGCTCACCGTCGCCTCCTCTCGCCCTCAGCGCGTTTATCTCGCTCCGATGTATCGACTCGATACATCACGACGATAGAACGGCCTTCCGGATGCGACAAGAGGGACGGTGGTGAACGGGATCACATCACCGTTTCTTCGCAGCTGACTTGTCCGGTATGAGGTGAACCTTGGGACTGGGCGGGTTTTGACGGTGCGTAGTCTGTGCGCCATGCAGACCACCGGGACCCGAGGGACGCCGGGGGGCGTCGAGGCCCCTGGTGCCGTACGGGTGAATGCGCAGCCGACCGCATCCGTACTTCGGGGGGACAGGAAACCAGCCGCCCTTTTCAGGCGCGCACGGATGCGCCTGCCCTAGGAGTAATCGTTCGATGAGCGAGCACCGTCGCAAACCGCCGCAGCCGCAGGGAGGCGGACGTGCCGCGGCCCGACGTGGCCAGTCCGGGCCGTCCTCCGGCCGCCGCGCACCGCGAGGCGCCACCGGATCTCCTTCCGACTACGGGTTGGGCCAGGTGTCGGGAAGCCCGGAGGAGTCGTACGGCAGCCGTGCCGAGGCCCGGCGTGCCACCCAGCGGCCGCCCGGTGGCCGGCGCAGAGGGGCCGAGCCCGCGGGAGACCACTTCGGCGGCCCGCACGGGCCCGGCCGGGGCAGAGGCCGCTCGGCGCCCGGCAGAAAGCGCCTGATCGACTATCCGCGCGCCGACAGGTACGGCTGGCAGCGCTGGATTCCGTCCTGGAAGCTCGTCGCCGGTCTGTTCATCGGCTTCGTCGGCGGCATGGTGGCCGTGGCCGGCATCGGCTACGCCATGGTGGGCGTGCCCGACGTCGACAAGACGGCGACCGCCCAGAACAACGTCTACTACTGGAAAGACGGCTCCCAGATGGTGGCCACCGGTGGTGAGACGAACCGTCAGACCATCTCGCTCTCGCAGATCCCGCAGGAAATGCGCTACGCGGTGATCTCGCAGGAGAACAAGACCTTCTACGACGACAGCGGCATCGACCCCAAGGGCATCGCCCGGGCCCTGTTCAACATGGCCCGGGGCGGCCAGACGCAGGGTGGTTCGACCATCACCCAGCAGTACGTCAAGAACGCGATGCTGAACGACCAGTCGCAGACGATCTCCCGCAAGTTCAAGGAGATCTTCGTGTCGATAAAGGTGGGCGCCGAGGTCGACAAGGACACGATCATGGCCGGCTACCTGAACTCCGCGTACTACGGACGCAACGCGTACGGGATCCAGGCCGCCGCCCGCGCCTACTTCAACAAGGACGCGATCAAGCTCAACCCGGGTGAGTGCGCCTTCCTGGCCGCCATGCTCAAGGGCGCCACGTACTACGACCCGGCGGGCGCGACCTCGATCGACCCCGTGGGCGCCACGCCCGAGAAGAACACCCGGCGGGCCACGCTCCAGATGCAGGACACCCTGGACAAGATGGTCGAGTACGGCCACCTCGACGCCTCGGTCCGCGCCAAGTACACCAAGCTTCCCGCGTGGAAGAACCCGCGGTCGAACACCCAGCTCAGCGGTCAGATCGGCTACCTCGTCGACCTCGCCAACGGCTACCTGGTCACCCACAGCAAGGAGACCGGGATCACCCAGAACCTGCTCCAGCAGGGCGGCTACTCGATCTACACGACCTTCGACAAGAAGAAGGTCCAGCAGCTCGAGGACGCGGTGACCAAGGTCCAGAAGGCCAACATCAAGCCGAAGGAACGCCCGGACACCGACACCCACGTCCAGTTCGGCGGGGCGTCCGTGGAGCCGGACACCGGCGCCATCCGGGCCATCTACGGCGGTGAGGACGCCACCAAGCACTTCACCGACAACGCCGACGAAACCGGTGCCCAGGTCGGTTCGACCTTCAAGCCGTTCGTGCTGGCGGCCGCGATGACCTGGGGTGTGCGGGATCCCGACCTGGGCTCCTCGCAGGCGCAGGACGAGCGCACCATCGTCTCCCCGGAGAGCCTGTTCAGCGGCAAGAACAAGCTGAAGATCGAGGACTACAACCGCACGGTCTGGAAGAACGAGAAGGGCGAGGAGTGGCTCCAGACCAATGACGGCAACGAGTCGTACGGCACTGCGCCCGACTTCAAGATCGACCTGCGCGAGGCCATGCGCGAGTCGGTGAACTCGGCCTTCGTGCAGCTCGGCATGGACGTCGGTCTGGACAAGGTCAAGGACTCCGCCATCAGCGCGGGCCTGCGGGAGAGCAGCCTCGCCGGCACCACCTTCCCGTCGTTCTCGATCGGTATCTCCGACCCGAGCGCGATCCGGATGGCGGGCTCGTACGCCACCTTCGCCGCGAGCGGCAAGCAGCGTGACCCGTACTCCGTGGAGAAGGTCACCAGTGAGGACGGCCAGATCTACACGCACAAGGTCGTGTCCGAGGAGGCCTTCACCTCGAAGGTCGCCGACAACGTCACGGACGTCCTGAAGACCGTGGTCGAGCGGGGCACCGGCACCAATGCCCAGCTGCCCGGCCGTGAGGTGGCCGGCAAGACCGGTACCACCGACGGCAACAAGTCGGCCTGGTTCGTGGGCTACACCCCGCAGCTGTCGACCGCGGTCAGCATGTTCCGGCTCGACGACGACGAGAAGAACAAGAACCGCACGTTCCTGGAGATGTTCGGAACGGGTGGCCAGAAGAAGATCCACGGTGCCTCGTTCCCGGCGCAGATCTGGCACGACTACATGGCGGACGCGCTGGAGGGCACCCCGGTGAAGGACTTCCCGGAGCCCGAGCCCATCGGTGAGGTCGTGAACGCGGAGCCGTCGGCGACGCCGACCCCCACGGTCACCGAGACCGAGGACCCGGAGCCGTCCCCGACGCCGACCGCCACGGAGACGCAGATCGAGCCTTCGCCCAGCGCGACGGAGACCTGCAACAACTTCTTCCAGTGCAACAACGGCGGCACGGACAACGGCAACAACAACGGTGGCTCGGACGGGGGCTCCTCACCGACACCGACCGCGACCGAGACGGACAGCACCAGAGGCAATCAGAACGGAGGCCTCTTCTCAGGGGCGGACGGGTAGCCGCCCTTATGCCCAGCTCGGGTGTTTCACGTGAAACATGTGGATGTTCCACGTGAAACGAGAGCCGCCCCACCGAACCTGGTGGGGCGGCTCTCGGCTTTTTCCTAACTGGGTACGGCAGGATGTGCCCCATGCCCAGTGCAGAATCGACGCCCACGCGCGTGCACGAGCCGGAGCCGGTGCAGCCGACCAGGAACGACAAGGTGGCCTCGGCCGGCAGCGAGCTGATCGGCGGCCCCCTAGGACAGCGAGCCCTGATCGGGACGTCCTGGTGGACGCCCGTACGGGTCGTCGCACTCGTGGCGATCGGGATGTTCGTCCTGGGCCTGGTCCAGAAGCTGCCCTGCTATGACGGGGGCTGGTTCTTCGGCGCCAGCACGCAGTACACCCACGCCTGCTACTCGGACATCCCGCACCTCTACCAGGGGCGTGGTTTCGCCGATGGGCTGGTGCCGTACTTCGACAAGCTCCCCGGCGACATGGACTATCTCGAGTACCCGGTCCTGACCGGTGTGTTCATGGAGGTCGCCGCCTGGCTGACTCCGGGCAGCGGCAGCATCCAGCACCAGGAACAGTGGTACTGGATGGTCAACGCGGGGATGCTGATGGCCTGCGCGGCCGTCATCGCCGTCTGCGTGAGCCGTACGCACGCCCGGCGCCCCTGGGACGGCCTGCTGGTGGCCCTGGCGCCCGCCTTCGCGCTGACCGCCACCATCAACTGGGACCTGCTGGCCGTCGCCCTGACGGCCGCGGCGATGATGATGTGGTCGCGGGGACGCTCGCTCGCCTTCGGTGTCCTCCTGGGGCTCGCCACGGCCGCCAAGCTCTATCCGGTGTTCCTTCTCGGACCGCTGTTCGTGCTCTGCTGGCGCGCGGGGAAGTGGCGGGACTACGGCAAGGCCTTCGGCGGCGCGGCCGTCGCCTGGCTGGTGGTCAACCTGCCGGTGATGCTCTTCGCCTTCGAGGGCTGGTCGAAGTTCTACCGGTTCAGCCAGGAGCGCGGCGTCGACTTCGGTTCCTTCTGGCTGATCCTGGCGCAGAACTCCAGCGACCCCCTCGCCACCGACAGCGTGAACACCCTTGCCACCGTGCTGGTGGTGGTGTGCTTCGCGGGCATCGCCTGGCTGACGCTCGCCGCGCCCCGCCGCCCCCGGTTCGCACAGCTCGCCTTCCTGGTGGTGGCGGCCTTCATCGTCACCAACAAGGTCTACTCGCCGCAGTACGTCCTGTGGCTGGTGCCGCTGGCCGTGCTGGCCCGGCCGAAGTGGCGGGACTTCCTGATCTGGCAGGCCTGCGAGGTCGCGTACTTCCTGGGCATCTGGTTCTACCTCGCCTACACCACCAGCGGAGACGCCCACAAGGGACTCCCGACCGACGGCTACCACTGGGCCATCGGGGTGCATCTGCTGGGGACGCTCTACCTGTGCGCCGTGGTCGTCCGCGACATCCTGATGCCGGAGCGGGACGTGGTGCGCCAGAACGGCGACGACGACCCCTCGGGCGGGGTGCTCGACGGGGCGGAGGACGTCTTCGTCCTCGGAGCCGCGGCGCACCCGCCCCGGCACGCCTCCCACGCCGACGGGCCGCAGGTCGACTGGGGCACCCAGCACGAGGTGGAGTGGGGCAGGCAGGGCACCGCCGACGGTTCGCTCTGAGCGAACAGGGGCTCCCTACCAGCGTGAAAGAGGCCGTACACGGCGATCGTGTACGGCCTCTTCGGTGCTCCGGGAGGTACTCCGGGCGGTTTCCCGGATGGTGTTCCGGATGGCGTTCCGGTCCGCTCAGCGGTCCATGAGCCGGTCGAACTGGGTCGTGGTGTGGCGCAGATGGGCCACCAGCTCGTCGCCGACCGTGGGCTCCGGGGCGTCCGAGGGGACGAACAGGATCGACACCTGCATGTGCGGCGGCTCGGCGAACCAGCGCTGCTTGCCGCCCCAGACGAACGGGGAGAGGTTCCGGTTCACCGTGGCGAGGCCGGCCCGGGCGACGCCCTTGGCGCGCGGCATGACGCCGTGCAGGGCCTTGGGGGCCTCCAGGCCCACTCCGTGCGAGGTACCGCCCGCCACGACCACCAGGAAGCCGTCCGAGGCCGCCTTCTGCTGGCGGTAGCCGAAGCGGTCGCCCTTGGCGACGCGCGTGACGTCCAGGACCGCCCCGCGGTACTCCGTGGCGTCGTGGTCCCCCAGCCACAGCCGGGTGCCGATCCGGGCGCGGAACCGGGTCTGCGGGAACTGCTGCTGCAACCGGATCAGCTCATCGGCCTTCAGGTGGCTGACGAACATGGTGTGCAGCGGCAGCCGGGCCGCGCGCAGCCGGTCCATCCAGCCGATGACCTCCTCGACGGCGTCGGAGCCGTCGGTGCGGTCCAGCGGCAGATGGATGGCGAAACCCTCCAGCCGGACGTTCTCGATCGCGGAGTGCAGCTGCGACAGGTCCTGCTCGCTGATGCCGTGCCGCTTCATCGAGGACATCACCTCGATGACCACCCGCGCGCCCACGAGGCCGTACACACCGTCCACCGACGACACCGAGCGCACCACCCGGTCGGGCAGCGGAACGGGCTCCTCGCCGCGCCGGTACGGCGTCAGCACCAGCAGGTCGCCGCTGAAGAAGTCCTTGATGCGCGCGGCCTCGTACGTCGTGCCGACGGCGAGGATGTCCGAGCCCAGCCGGGTGGCCTCCTCCGCCAGCCGCTCGTGTCCGAAGCCGTAGCCGTTGCCCTTGCAGACCGGGACGAGCCCCGGGAACTGCTCCTGCACGTGCTTGTGGTGCGCCCGCCAGCGCGCGGTGTCGACGTAGAGCGTGAGCGCCATGGCCGGACCTGGGACCTTTCTGGTGGCTGGGAAGGGGTGGGGTGGGACGTCAGCGGCGCGACATGTAGATGTCGAGCGCCTTGTGGAGCAGCTTGTTCAGCGGGAAGTCCCACTCGCCGAGGTACTCGGCCGCCTGGCCGCCCGTGCCGACCTTGAACTGGATCAGGCCGAAGAGGTGGTCGGTCTCGTCCAGCGAGTCGGAGATGCCGCGCAGGTCGTAGACGGTGGCGCCGAGCGCGTAGGCGTCGCGCAGCATCCGCCACTGCATGGCGTTGGACGGGCGGAACTCACGGCCGATGTTGTCCGAGGCGCCGTAGGAGTACCAGACGTGGCCGCCGACGATCAGCATCGTCGCCGCCGACAGGTTCACCCCCTCGTGGCGGGCGAAGTACAGCCGCATGCGGTTGGGGTCCTCGCTGTTGAGGGCCGTCCACATGCGCTGGAAGTACGACAGCGGGCGCGGCCGGAAGTGGTCGCGCACGGCCGTGATCTCGTACAGCCGCTGCCACTCCTCGAGGTCGTGGTAGCCGCCCTGGACGACCTCGACCCCGGCCTTCTCGGCCTTCTTGATGTTGCGGCGCCACAGCTGGTTGAAGTTCTTGTGGACCTCTTCGAGGGAGCGGTTCGCCAGCGGCACCTGGTAGACGTAGCGCGGCTGGACGTCGCCGAAGCCGGCGCCGCCGTCCTCGCCCTGCTGCCAGCCCATCCGGCGCAGCTTGTCGGCCACCTCGAAGGCGCGCGGCTCGATGAAGTCCGCCTCGATGTCGCGCAGCCGCTTCACGTCCGGGTTCTGGATGCCCGCCTTGATGGACGTGGCCTCCCAGCGCCGGATGATCACCGGCGGGCCCATCTTCACCGAGAACGCGCCCTGCTGCTTGAGGTGCGCGAGCATCGGCTCCAGCCACTCGGTCAGGTTCGGCGCGTACCAGTTGATGACCGGGCCCTCGGGCAGATAGGCGAGGTAGCGCTTGATCTTGGGCAGCTGCCGGTAGAGGACGAGACCCGCGCCGACCAGTTCGCCGGTCCGCTCGTCGAACCAGCCGAGGTTCTCCGACCGCCACTCCGCCTTGACGTCGGCCCAGGCCGGCACCTGCATGTGGCTCGCCGACGGCAGGCTCTGGATGTACGCCAGATGCTGCTCGCGGCTGATCGTCCTCAGGGTCAGGCTCATTCGGGGCGCTCCTCGGGCTGGTGTGTCCCCATGGGTACAGGGGCTCCGGCTCTCGCCGAAGCCTACTGCGCCGTGCGCGGGGCCAGACTGGGCGTACGGCACCTTCGCCCCGGCCAGTTGGGGGGCCGGGGCGTTACGTCAGGGTTCGTAGGTGTCCTACGAGTCCCGCGGCGCGGACGGTGTGCGTGGTGCGGTGGTGCGCCGGCCGGGCCGGGTCAGGTCACCACAGGCTGCCGAAGAGGCCGCCGTGCGCCATTCCGAGGAAGAAGCCGACGCCGGAGGCGCCGAGACCCAGGATCAGACCGAAGCGCTGGCGGGTGGTCTCGGAGATCCACTGGCCGTACGCGCCGGTCAGGATCCCCACCAGACCGGTCCATGAGCTGAGCAGATGGAGGTTGTCGAACTGCGCGGTGACGAAGGACACGACTCCCAGGACCAGGGTCACCGCCATGAGGGTGTCCTGGACGGGATGGGGCTTTCCATCGGTGGCGAAGAGAGATCCGACTCCGGTGTTGGGTCGCAATGCCTGTGCCATGGGGCACCTCCTGCGGAAGACGGCGCACTGTAGCGCCATACACACCCGATGTGTACAGATTGGCTGCCCTCGCGGCCGGATTTCAACCGGAAGCAGGTGTGCGGGTAGTCTGTACCCTCTGCACCGGTGTCTGCCCAGGCACAGCCAGGGACTCCGCCCTGATCAGAGCGGGGACGTCGGCATCCGACCCCCGATTGTCAGTGGCGGCCGATACCGTTGCGTACGCATCACAACCCTCCTGCCACGGAACGACCGTGGCCGCTGAGTCCGAAGGAGGTGGGTTCCACATGCGTCACTACGAGGTGATGGTCATCCTCGACCCCGATCTGGAGGAGCGCGCTGTCGCCCCCCTGATCGAGAACTTCCTCTCCGTCGTCCGTGAGGGCAACGGCAAGGTCGAGAAGGTCGACACCTGGGGCCGTCGTCGTCTCTCGTACGAGATCAAGAAGAAGCCCGAGGGCATCTACTCGGTCATCGACCTGCAGGCCGAGCCTGCGGTCGTCAAGGAGCTCGACCGCCAGCTCAACCTGAACGAGTCGGTCCTCCGGACCAAGGTCCTCCGTCCCGAGACCCACTGAGCTCTCCCGCTCAGTCGATCTCGGGATTCTGAGTAGCAGCACAAGCAGCCAGCAGCAGCAAACCCGCCGAGAGGTTCCCCCATGGCAGGCGAGACCGTCATCACGGTCATCGGCAACCTTGTCGATGACCCCGAGCTGCGCTTCACCCCCTCGGGTGCGGCGGTCGCGAAGTTCCGTGTCGCGTCCACCCCCCGCACCTTCGACCGTCAGACGAACGAGTGGAAGGACGGCGAGAGCCTGTTCCTGACCTGCTCGGTCTGGCGTCAGGCGGCGGAGAACGTCGCCGAGTCGCTCCAGCGAGGCATGCGCGTCGTCGTGCAGGGCCGGCTGAAGCAGCGGTCCTACGAGGACCGTGAGGGTGTCAAGCGCACGGTCTTCGAGCTGGACGTCGAGGAAGTCGGCCCCAGCCTGCGCAACGCCACGGCCAAGGTCACCAAGACCAGTGGTGGCGGCGGCGGTGGCGGCGGACGCGGTGGCCAGGGCGGTTACGGCGGCGGTGGCGGCCAGGGTGGCGGCGGCTGGGGCGGCGGCCCCGGCGGCGGTCAGCAGGGCGGCGCGCCGGCCGACGACCCGTGGGCGACCGGTGCTCCCGCCGGTGGCAACCAGGGCGGCGGCGGTGGCTGGGGTGGAAACTCCGGCGGCAGCGGTGGCAGCGGCGGCGGCTACTCGGACGAGCCCCCCTTCTAGGGCTCGCATCCCCACTTCTTGATCACACAGGAGAAACACCATGGCGAAGCCGCCTGTGCGCAAGCCTAAGAAGAAGGTCTGCGCTTTCTGCAAGGACAAGGTCACGTACGTGGACTACAAGGACACGAACATGCTGCGGAAGTTCATTTCCGACCGCGGCAAGATCCGTGCCCGCCGCGTGACCGGCAACTGCACGCAGCACCAGCGTGACGTCGCCACGGCCGTCAAGAACAGCCGTGAGATGGCGCTGCTGCCCTACACGTCCACCGCGCGATAAGGGAAGGGTGACCGACACATGAAGATCATCCTCACCCACGAGGTCTCCGGCCTCGGCGCCGCCGGCGAGGTCGTCGACGTCAAGGACGGGTACGCCCGTAACTACCTGATCCCGCGGAAGTTCGCGATCCGCTGGACCAAGGGTGGCGAGAAGGACGTCGAGCAGATCCGTCGTGCTCGCAAGATCCACGAGATCCAGACCATCGAGCAGGCCAACCAGGTGAAGGCCCAGCTCGAGGGCGTCAAGGTCCGCCTGGCCGTCCGCTCGGGCGACGCCGGCCGTCTCTTCGGTTCCGTCACCCCGGCCGACGTCGCCTCGGCGATCAAGGCTGCCGGTGGCCCCGAGGTCGACAAGCGCCGCATCGAGCTCGGCACGCCGATCAAGACCCTGGGCGCCCACGAGACGTCCGTGCGTCTGCACCCCGAGGTTGCCGCCAAGGTCAGCATCGAGGTCGTCGCGGCCTGATCGCGCGTCCGGCGTGAACAGCTTCGGCTGAACAGCTTTGGCTGAACAGCCTCCGCTGAATCGCCTAGAAGGGGCCACACCCACCCGGGTGCGGCCCCTTCTTCGTGTTCCCGTTCTCGCGCTGCGGTCCCGCTCTCGATGTTTCACGTGAAACGCCGGTTTCACGTGAAACAGTCAGCGGGTCGCGCCCGTGACGAGCCACCGGCCGGAGCGGGCCCGCAGCCAGAGCGTCACCATCCGCACCGTCATCATCAGCGTCAGGGCGCCCCACAGCGCGGTGAGCCCGCCGCCGAGGACGGGGACGAGTAGGGCCACAGGGGTGAAGACGGCGAGGGTGAGCACCATCGCCCACGCCAGATACGGCCCGTCCCCGGCGCCCATCAGTACGCCGTCCAGGACGAAGACGATGCCGCTGATCGGCTGGGACAGCGCCACCACGAGCAGAGCGGGCAGCGCGGCGTCCTTCACCCCGGAATCGCTGGTGAACAGGGGCAGAAAGACGGGCCGGGTCAGAATGACCAGCAGTCCGAGCAGCAGGCCGACGGCGATGCCCCACTGGACCATGCGACGGCAGGCGTCCCGGGCACCCTGGGCGTCGCCCGCACCGAGATAGCGTCCGATGATGGCCTGCCCGGCGATCGCGATGGCGTCCAGGGCGAAGGCGAGCAGGCTCCACAGGGAGAGCGCGATCTGGTGCGCGGCGATGTCCGCATCGCCCAGACGGGCCGCCACGGCGGTGGCGATCATCAGGATCGCCCGCAGGGAGAGCGTACGGACCAGCAGGGGGACACCGGCCTGGGCGGACGCCCTGATGCCCGCGGCGTCGGGCCGCAGCGAGGCGCCGTGGCGGCGGGCTCCCCGGATCACCACCGCCAGATAGGCGGCGGCCATGCCGCACTGGGCGATGACGGTCCCCCACGCGGAGCCGGCGATCCCGAGTCCGGCGCCATAGACCAGGCCGACGTTGAGGGCACCGTTGGCGACGAAGCCCGCGACCGCCACATACAGGGGTGTCTTCGTGTCCTGGAGCCCGCGCAGCACTCCGGTCGCGGCCAGCACGACGAGCATGGCCGGTATGCCGGCCACCGAGATCCGCAGATAGGTGGTCGCGTAGGGGGCGGCGGTGTCCGAGGCCCCGAAGAGCTCCACGAGCGACGGGGCCGTGGGCAGGACAACGGCGACCACGGCGGCGCCGAGCAGCAGGGCCAGCCAGATGCCGTCCATGCCCTGCCGGATCGCCGAGGTGAGGTCACCGGCTCCCACGCGGCGGGCGACGGCGGCCGTGGTGGCGTAGGCGAGGAAGACGAAGACGCTGACGGCTGTGGTCAGGAGGGCGGACGCGATCCCCAGTCCGGCGAGCTGGGCGGTGCCGAGATGGCCGACGATGGCACTGTCGGCCAGGACGAAGAGGGGCTCGGCGACGAGCGCGCCGAAGGCCGGAACGGCCAGCGTGACGATCTCCCGATCGTGCTGTCGCCGGATGGCCCTGGGGGGCGCGGGAGCC
Source organism: Streptomyces sp. NPDC005811 (assembly GCF_040630405.1). Lineage (NCBI taxonomy): Bacteria > Bacillati > Actinomycetota > Actinomycetes > Kitasatosporales > Streptomycetaceae > Streptomyces > Streptomyces sp. NPDC005811. The sequence continues at coordinate 69,238 of NZ_JBEXXK010000007.1, read as the reverse complement.
TGTGTCATGGGCATCAATCTAATCGTCCACAGGTAAGAGATGCAATGCAGATGTGACCCTTACCTCTCGTTGCGTTGCGTATCGCTTCCCCCCTTGCTCGAAGCGATCTTGCGCTGACGGGAAAAGTTTTTCTTCTGCACAGCCGGTGGATCGGAAAGATGCAGGTCAGGGGCTGTCGGTAGGAAAAGAAGAGGGCTTGTTCACAGGGCTGTCCACCGGGTCGTGCACAGGTTTTGCGGAGTTGTCCACAGCATCCGGGCCGTCGTCCACATGGCCTGTGGATAACCAGATTGGCTGACGGTGCCCGCGGGCCTACCGTGGTCCGGCGCCCGTTCCGTCCACCGGCCGGTGGAACCGTCACAAAACCGACGCGTCCGAACCGGAGTTGGGCCTCTCAATTGTCAGTGCCGTGCCGTAGAACTGAGGCCACGGCGAGGTCCGCTCGGCGGACGGGAGGAGGTGGCTCGGTGAGCATTTCCGAGCCCTTGGACGACCCGTGGGCCGACAGCGGACCCAGTGATCGTCTGCCCCCCGCCCGCCGCCGCGGGGACGGCGGCCGAGGCCGTGACGAACAGCACGAGCGGGGCCGGGACAGCGGTGAGTGGGAGGGCGGCTCCACCTTCGAGCGCGTCCCGCCGCAGGACCTCGACGCCGAGCAGTCCGTCCTCGGCGGCATGCTCCTGTCCAAGGACGCCATCGCCGACGTCGTCGAGGTCCTCAAGGGCCACGACTTCTACAAGCCCGCGCACGAGACGATCTACCAGGCGATCCTCGACGTCTACGCCAAGGGTGAGCCGGCCGACCCCATCACGATCGCCGCCGAGCTCACCAAGCGCGGCGAGATCAACAAGGTGGGCGGCGCATCGTATCTGCACACCCTTGTGCAGACAGTGCCCACGGCGGCCAATGCCGAGTACTACGCCGAGATCGTGCACGAGCGGGCGGTCCTGCGCCGCCTGGTCGAGGCCGGCACCCGCATCACCCAGATGGGATACGCGGGCGACGACGACGTCGACGAGATCGTCAACCGCGCCCAGGCCGAGATCTACGCCGTCACCGAGCAGCGCACCAGCGAGGACTACCTCCCGCTCGGCGACATCATGGAGGGTGCGCTCGACGAGATCGAGGCGATCGGCTCGCGCAGCGGCGAGATGACCGGTGTGCCCACCGGCTTCACCGACCTCGACTCGCTCACCAACGGTCTGCACCCGGGCCAGATGATCGTCATCGCCGCCCGTCCCGCGATGGGCAAGTCGACGCTCGCGCTGGACTTCGCGCGGGCCGCGTCGATCAAGAACAACCTGCCCAGCGTCATCTTCTCCCTCGAAATGGGCCGCAACGAGATCGCGATGCGTCTGCTGTCCGCCGAGGCCCGGGTCGCGCTGCACCACATGCGCTCCGGCACCATGACGGACGAGGACTGGACCCGGCTGGCCCGCCGGATGCCCGAGGTGTCGTCCGCCCCGCTGTTCATCGACGACTCCCCGAACCTGTCGATGATGGAGATCCGCGCGAAGTGCCGCCGGCTCAAGCAGCGCAACGACATCAGGCTCGTCATCATCGACTACCTCCAGCTGATGCAGTCCGGCGGCAAGCGCAACGAGAGCCGTCAGCAGGAGGTCTCCGACATGTCCCGTAACCTCAAGCTCCTGGCGAAGGAGCTGGAGGTCCCGGTGATCGCGCTCTCCCAGCTGAACCGTGGCCCCGAGCAGCGCACGGACAAGAAGCCGATGGTCTCCGACCTGCGTGAGTCCGGGTCCATCGAGCAGGACGCCGACATGGTGATCCTGCTGCACCGCGAGGACGCCTACGAGAAGGAGTCGCCGCGGGCCGGCGAGGCGGACATCATCGTGGGCAAGCACCGTAACGGCCCGACGGCCACCATCACCGTGGCCTTCCAGGGCCACTACTCCCGCTTCGTGGACATGGCACAGACCTGATCCCGAAATGTGGCTGAACGATCAGCCGCAATGGCCGGATATGACGACCGCCCTGATCCGCCTGGCCGACTACCTCGACTACAGCAGCCTGCTGCCGCACGAGCTCTGGCTGGACATCTGCCGCCGCACCGGCACATCGCCCGGCCAAGGCCGACGAGAGCCGCTGCCGGCTGTTCCCACGCATCGGCGGCCTGCCAACCGAAGCCGCACCCGGCTGCCGCAAGGCCGAAGAAGCACGCTTCAGGGCGGAGGCAGCCCGCGCCGCAGTCCTGCAAACACCCGAGCCGGCCGGGGAACTGGACCGTAAGGCACGTTCACCTTGTCGGGCAGATCAACCGGATCGAGCGTGGCGCCGGCAAGATTTTCGTAGGCGGAGATCATTTCGCCCCGGCGGTGGGCAGGAGAGCGGTCGGACCAAGTACCCGTGGGGGCTCGCACCGGCGGCGGTCGAGCGGGCCTGGAGTCGGTACGGCGTGACAACCCGGGCAGCAGCTCACCCCACGTATAGTGCAGGCGTTTTGGGGAACTGACGACCACGTCGCCGAGGAGGCCGTTGCATGGAGCCCGTGACGCTGATCACCGGTGGATCGACCGGAATCGGTGCTGCCACCGCCCGCACCCTCCTCAAGCAGGGCCACCGTGTCGCGGTCACCGGACGTGACCCGGGCAAGCTGGCCGCCTTCGCCGCTTCGGCCGGAGCGGCTGAGCGGCTGCTGACGATCACTGGCGACGCGGCCGAGGCGGAGGACGTCGCCGCCGCCGTGCGCCGCGTGGTTCAGGCGTGGGGCCGACTGGACAACGTCATTGCCAACGCCGGCTTTTCGCTGCCCGGCAACCTGGAGAGCCACGCCCCCGAGGACATGCGCGCCATGGTCCTCACCAACGTTCTGGGCCCGGCCCTGCTGGTGCGCGAGACCCTGCCGCAGTTGAGGGCGTCCAAGGGTCGGATCGTGTTCATCGGTTCCGTCGCCGGGGTGCGCAACACGCCCGGCAACCTGTACTCGGTCACCAAGTGGGCTGTGCACGCGCTGGCCGAGAACACCAGGCTGCTGGTCGGCAAGGACCGCGTCGGCGTGACCGTCGTCGCCCCCGGAGTGGTGGACACCGCGTTCTGGGCCGAGCGCGGCGGCACCCCTGAGGAGGCGATGACCCCCGAGCAGATCGCGGCCACGATCGCCTTCGCGCTCAACCAGCCTGCGGGCGTGGACATCAACCAGATCATCATGCGGCCGACCGGGCAGCTTGGCTGACGCGAGCCTTGACTCCAGCGCGCGGCGCCGGGCACAACTGGCTTACGGGCAGCTGGCCACCTTGGTGACACTCACGCCGGTGAGCGGGTACTTTGCGGCAGGACAGAGAGAAGAGTTCGCATGGACTCCCGGATCGCCCGCATCCGACGCAAGCTGGCCAAGGTGCCCTACGCCGCACTGCGAAGCCACTCCTTCGGCGAAGAGAAGCACGGGTTCTGCCTCGAACCCCCGTTGCCGGACGCCAAGGTCACCGAGTTCGAGGCCGACCACCACATCGAACTGCCCGATCCCTACCGCATTTTCCTCACCACACTCGGCGGGGCCGGAGCATCGCCTTTCTACGGCCTGCTGCCGTTGCAGTCATGCCGGCTGTTCACGATGGACCCCCGAGGCGAGCCCGGCCGCCCTCGGGGCTTCACGTTCGCCGGCGGCCCCCCTCACCGAAGCGACCTTTTCCTGCACATCATCGAGGCAGGGTGCACCGACCTGGTGCTTCTCGGCATCACCGGTCCGTTGGCCGGCCGTGTCGTCACCGGAAACGCCGACGGCTTCTGGGGTCCCGACGTCTCGTCGGCCACCGACTTCCTGGCCTGGTACGAACGCTGGCTCGACCACATGCTCGACGGCCGGGACAACCGTGACCTGGAACTGACCTCGCCCGCCCTGCGAGCTCCCCTCGACCGCGCCCTGAGGAAGCACCGCAGCGATCCGGGTGAAATGAGCCGGGTGATCGAGTCCGGGGAAATGAACTCGACGCCGCGGGTTCGGGCGGGTGGACTGGGCCCATGACCACACCTCAGGAAGAGCTGCTTCCCGGCACCCGGCGTGCGCTGCTGCACCGGATCGCCGTGGCCCAGGCCGACGGGCGTGCCCCGTCGCTCGTCGCCGCGGTCGTCCGGGACGGGCGGGCCGTCTGGCACGGGGCGCGGACCTCGGTCGACGGGCACGCTCCGGACGAGAACGTGCAGTACCGGATCGGCTCGATCACCAAGACCTTCACCGCCGTTCTCGTGCTGAGACTGCGCGACGAGGGAGCGCTCGACCTCGGGGACCCGCTGGAGAAGCATCTGCCCGGCACCGCGGCGGGGGAGCTGACCATCGCCCAGTTGCTCGCCCACACGGGCGGGCTGGCGGCCGAGACGCCCGGACCGTGGTGGGAACGCACACCGGGGTCGCTGCGGCCGGAGCTCGCCGACGTCCTGGGCGAGGGAACGGCCCTGCATCCGGCGGGCCGCCGTCACCACTACTCGAACCCCGGGTACGCCGTGCTGGGCGCCCTCGTGGAGAAGCTGCGCGGAGCGTCCTGGGAGGACGTACTCCGGCGTGAAGTGCTCGAACCCCTGGGCCTCGACCGTACGAGCGTCCGACCGCAGGCCCCTGCCGCGGGCGGCTGGGCGGTGCATCCCTGGGCCGATGCGATGCAGCCCGAACCCCTCGAGGAGTACGGGCCGATGGCCCCGGCCGGCCAGCTCTGGTCCACCACCGGCGACCTCGCGCGGTTCGCCGCCTTCCTGATGCGGGGCGACGAGCGGGTGCTCGGCGAGAGGACCCTGCGGGAGATGGGGACGCCCGCGGCGCCGGCCGAGGTCGCCGATCTCGCCGACGGAGCCACCTACGGGCTCGGCATGCAGGTCCAGCACCGGGACGGACGGGTGCTCGTGGGCCACTCCGGCTCGGTCCCGGGCTTCCTGGCCAATCTCACCGTTGCCGTGGCCGACGACGTCGCGGCCGTGGTTCTCGCCAACTGCACCTCCGGCCCGCTGCTGGGGCAGGTGGGCGCCGATCTCGTGCGGCTCGTGGCGGAGGCCGAGCCGTGCATCCCTCAGCCGTGGCGGCCGCTGCGGGAGGTCGACCGGTCGGTGCTGGAGCTGGCGGGCCAGTGGTACTGGGGGACCAGCCTCAGCGTCCTGCGGGTCACGGCCGACGGACTGATCTCCCTGGGCCCGGTGACGGGCGGCGGGCGGCGCTCACGGTTCCGGGCGAACGGTGACGGCACGTGGACGGGTCTGGAGGGCTACTTCGCCGGTGAGCTTCTACGGGCCGTACGGCGGCCGGACGGGACGGTGGACCACCTGGACCTCGGGTCGTTCGTGTTCACCCGCCAGCCGTACGAGGAGGGCGCCGCCGTGCCCGGTGGGGTGGACCCGGAGGGGTGGCGGGGGATCGGCTGACCGTCCCCGTGGAGAAGGGGGCCATGTTTCACGTGAAACATGGCCCCCTTCGGGTTCTTCAGAGCGGCAACTTGAAGCCCACGTGCGAGGCCACGAACCCCAGCCGCTCATAGAAGCGATGGGCGTCGGTACGGCTGACGTCGGAGGTGAGCTGCACCAACTGGCAGTTCTCCCGCCGGGATTCCTCGATCGCCCACTCGATGAACCGCGTGCCCAGACCGCTGCCGCGTTCGTCGGCGTGTACGCGTACGCCCTCGATCACCGATCTGGTCGCACCGCGACGGGACAGGCCGGGGATGATCGTCAGCTGGAGGGTGCCGACGACGCGCCCCTCGCGTACGGCGACCACCAGTCGCTGGTTCGGATCGGCGGTGAGCCGCTCCAGCGCCTTCCGGTACGGCGTGAGGTCGTCCGGTGACTCCCGCTGTGCGCCCAGCGGGTCGTCCGCGAGCAGGGCGACGATCGCGGGGATGTCCTCGGCGGCGGCGGTTCGGATGTCGAGATCTCCCATGGCCGCACCCTACGCACGCGCGACGGGCGCGTTCTACGCGGCAGCCGGTGCCTTCAGGGTCTCCACGACACGCACCAGCGGCGCCAGTTCGGGGTTCTCTGCGGCTTCGTCGAGGGCCTCGCGCAGCGCGGAGTCATTGGTCGGCCGGGCCGCGGCGAGCAGGGTGAGGCCTTCCCCGGTGACGTTGGTGTAGATGCCCCGGCGGTCGGTGGGGCACAGGTAGCGCTCCAGGAGGCCGCGGTCCTCGAGCCGGGTGACCAGCCGGGTGGTGGCGCTCTGGCTGAGGACGACCGCCTCGGCGACCTGCTTCATCTGGAGATGGCCCCCCTCGCCGTCGTGCTGCCGGCTGAGCACGTCGAGCAGGGAGTACTCGCGCACGCTCAGGTCGTGCCCGCTCTGCAGGGCGCGCTCGACGTGGGCCTCGATCCTCCCGTGCAGCAGGGAGAGGGCACACCAGCCCTGGGCAAGGGCGGTGAGCGCGGGGTCCGTCGCGGTCATGGGCGTTCTCCTCGGTCCCGGAGCGGCTGACACCAGGATAGAGCAGCGCCGCGATAGTCGGCGGTTGCACATAGCCCGCGTCTGCAACTATTGTGAACGCACGTAAAGCGCACCTGTAATCGTCTGGGAAGGTCCACCCCCATGCCTCTCGCGCTTCTGGCCCTCGCGATCGGGGCCTTCGGCATCGGCACCACCGAGTTCGTGATCATGGGCTTGCTGCCCGAGGTCGCGACCGACTTCGGGGTCTCCATCCCCACGGCCGGCTTCCTGGTGACCGGCTACGCGCTCGGCGTCATGTTCGGCGCCCCGCTGATGACCGTCCTCGGCACCCGGGTCCCCCGCAAGCGGATGCTGATGCTGCTGATGGGCCTGTTCATCGTCGGCAACCTGCTCTCCGCCGCCGCCCCGGCCTTCTCCGTGATGCTGGTCGGCCGGGTGGTCGCCTCGCTCGCCCACGGCGCCTTCTTCGGCATCGGCTCGGTCGTCGCGGCCGATATGGTCGCCCCGGACAAGAAGGCCGGCGCCATCGCCATGATGTTCACCGGTCTGACCGTCGCCAATGTGGTCGGCGTTCCGCTGGGCACCCTCGTCGGACAGCACATCGGCTGGCGGGTCACCTTCGGGATCGTCGCCTCCCTCGGCGTGGTCGGCCTGGCCGGCATCGCCCGGCTGGTCCCCGAGATGCCACGGGCCCAGGGCGTACGCCTGCGCCACGAACTGGCCGCCTTCAAGAACGCCCAGGTACTGCTCGCCATGGCGATGACGGTCCTCGGCTTCGGCGGCGTCTTCGCGGCCATCACCTACATCGCGCCGATGGCGACCCAGGTCACCGGCTTCGCCGACGGCTCCGTCACCTGGCTGCTGGTCCTCTTCGGGCTCGGCATGGTCGCCGGCAACCTCGTCGGCGGCCGGTACGCCGACCGCGCCCTGATGCCGATGCTGTACGTCTCCCTGGGCGCCCTGGCGGTCGTCCTGGCCCTCTTCACCGTCACCGCCCACCACAAGGCCCTCGCGGCCGTCACGATCGTCCTGATCGGCGCCCTGGGCTTCGCCACCGTGCCGCCGCTGCAGAAGCGCGTCCTCGACCAGGCGCACGGCGCGCCGACGCTCGCCTCGGCCGTGAACATCGGCGCCTTCAACCTCGGCAACGCGCTGTCCGCCTGGCTCGGCGGCCTCGTCATCGCCGCCGGGCTCGGTTACACCGCACCGAACTGGGTCGGTGCCGCCCTGGCCGCCGGCGCCCTGGTCCTCGCCCTCGTCTCGTCCGCCCTGGAACGCCGTGCCGGTGTCACCGGCAGGGTCGTCGCCGCCGGCGCCCCCGCACAGCGGGCGGCCGCCCACCACTGAACCCAGCAAGCCCGCACGTCAGCCCCACCCTCTCGCACAGCAAGGACCCCGTTATGAACACCACCACCGCCGTCGCGCCGCTCACGATCGACGACGCCGAGGCCCTCGTCACGGCCGCCCGCCGGGCCGCGGAGGCGGCCGGAGCCATGGTCAGCGTCACCGTCCTGGACGCGGGCGGTCATCTGCTGGCTTTCCGGCGGGACGACCGGGCCGTGCTCATCTCGGGTGAGACGAGCACGCGCAAGGCCTACACCGCGCTCCAGCTCGACGCCTCCACCGCCGACCTCGTCGACGCCGTGCGGCCCGGAGGCCCCTTCCACACCCTGCCCACCGCGCTCGACCGCCCGCTGCTGTTCATCGCGGGCGGGATTCCGGTCCACCGCGACGGCCGCCTCGTCGGCGCGATCGGGGTCGGCGGCGGCGCCCCCGAGCACGACCATGCCTTCGCCACGGCCGCCCTGGAGGCCCTGGCCTGACGTACGGCCGCTTCTCAGCCGGCCGCCACGGTCAGCGGGGCGAAGCGCCGGCTCCAATCGCCGGGCAGCTCGGCGATGCCATGCGTCATCACCGCGTTGAAGGCGACGGACTCCAGACCCCGGGCCTTCACCCACGCCAGCAGTTCCTCGTGCCGTACGTCGATGTCCGTGCGCAGCGGCCGGTCGGTGCGGGCCGCGAGGGAGGCCAGCAGAGCCTTGGCGATCTCCGCGTCCCGGGCGATCAGCGGACCCACCACCTGGGTGTCCATGTTCGGCCAGGCAGCCGCATAGCCGATGATCCGGCCCCCGTCCTCGGCGACCCGCAGCTGGTCGGCGAAGGCGGGCAGCCGTGTGATGACGTGGGTGCGATCGGCGCCGAACACCTCCTCGTCGAGCCGGAGGATCGCGGACAGGTCCTCGGCCGTGGCCGCGCGGGTGACGACGTCCGACGGCGGGCCGTCCGGGGTGAACCGCCCGCGCACCATCTCCGCCCGGGCCGTGGTCTTGAAGCCGAGCTCCTCGTACAGCGGACGGCCGTTCGGGGTGGCGTGCAGCGTCAGCGGCACCGGTCCCATCGCGGCGACGATGTGCCGCATCAGCCGGCGGCCCACGCCCTGCCGGGCGTGCCGCTCGGCGACCAGCACCATGCCGATGGCCCCGAGCGTGGGACGGTCGGGGGAGCCGTACGCGGTGACGACGCAGGCGGTGACCAGTCCTCCGGCGGGGTCGTCGATGCCGTACCCCTTTCCGGCGGAGAGGAGGAGGCCCCACTTGTGCTCCTCGCGCGGCCACCCCCGGTCCTCGGACAAGTCGGCGCAGGCCATGAGGTCGCGGTGCGTCAGACGGCGGATGGGCAGAGCGGCGAGGGAAGGAGTCGGCACGCGGGCCAGGCTGTCCGACGGGCGCCCCTGACGTCCACCTGTTTCCCCCGGGACGCACGCGCTTTTGGCCACCGCTGTTTCACGTGAAACAGCAGCCGTCAACAGCAGCCCTCACCATCGGCCATCTGTCCCGGTTAGCCTCGGCCCATGGCGAGACTGCATCTCTTCGACCTCGACGGCACCCTGCTGCACGGCACCTCCGCGCCCCGGGAGATCTCGCGCCAACTCGGCCTGGAGGCCGAGGCGGTGGCGCTGGACCGAGCCGCGGCCGAGGGGCGGATCCAGCCGCCGGAGTACGCGCGCCAGGCGCATGCCCTGTGGACGAGCCTCACCGAGGAGCATGTGACGGCGGCCTTCGAGGGCGCTCCCTGGCTGGCGCGCATCCGCGAGGTCTGGGCGGAGATCGGCAGTCGGGGGGAGTACTGCGCCGTCGTGTCGCTCTCCCCCTCCTTTTTTGTGGAGAAACTCACGGGCTGGGGCGCGCACGCGGCCCATGGCTCACGTTTTCCCGCCCTTCCTTTCACCGAGCCGGTGGATCCGGCGGGAGTTCTCAGCGCCGCGGCGAAGGTGGTGATCGCCGATCGGCTGTGCGCGGAGTTCGGAGTGACGCGCAAGGACTGTGTCGCGTATGGCGACTCGGGTTCCGACAAAGACCTGTTCGGAGCCGTGCCGGTCTCCGTGGCGGTCAATGCGGACCACCGTCTGGCGGGCCTCGCGACGCATTCCTACGCCGGGAGGGATCTGTGGGATGCCTATGAATTGGTGCGTCACGCCCGGTAGTTGAGGGAATCGACGGTTCACCCCCCGGCCGTTTTCGCAGGGAGGGAAGGGGGGACTTGTGTGGTCCACCGCGGCCGGTATGGTCGACTCCGGTTCGCTTTCGGAGTCCGGCGCGCGAGGCTCTGCGCACCCCTTCCGAACGGGCCGGGAACAGGGCCATGCAGCCTGATGGGGCGGAGAGAACCGAAGACCGCATGTCCGGTGTGCGCGTCGGCTGTGTGCGTGCGGAACCGAACGGAAAAGCAAGCCGTCTGCGGGGGAAGCAGGCCCTTCCGAGCCAGGAAGGGCGCAGACCGACCGAAAGATGTTCGAGGCGAGGCAGACCATGGACGCTCCGACCACCAAGTCGGCCGACAACGGCACGTCCGGCGGCGGGGACGGATGGTTCTTGCCGCGCAAACAGCCGGAGCCGGCCGCGGGGGGTGAACAGGGGACGTCGGACGGCCGCCGCCTGGCCGCGCTGCGCCCGGTGGGCCGTGGGACACCCCCGTCGGACCGCGGCTCCCGCCAGGCCGACGGCGACCCACCTCGGAGCGCTCCTCCGGCCACAGGGCAACGCGGGGAGGCGGACGGGGTGCGGCAGCCGGAAAGGGGGCCACAGAGCCCCTACGGCCCGTCAGGCGCCCCTGTGGCCCCGATGACGGCCCCGCCGGAGGCCGTGGGCGCCGCCCCCGTCGGACGGCCCCCTGCGCCGCGGGACCCGCAGCCTCCCGCCGACCCCCGCATCCCCGTCCAGGCCGCACAGACCGTCCCGGCGCGCGCGGGCACGCTGGCCGAGGCTCCCCCGCAGCGGGCCGCGTCGGCCACCCCCCACCCGTCCGGGCCTGCCGAAACCCTCAACTCCCCGGTGGCGCAGCCCTCCCCGCCCGCCGAAGCGGTACGGCCCTCCGCGCCCGCCGATCCCGTGGTCCCCGCCCAGCGTCCCGCCCCAGCCCAGGAGGCCTCTCCGGACGCCGTCCTCATCCGCCGGACCATGGCCGAGGTCGGCCCGGTGGCCGACAAGGTCACCTCGTACTTCTACGCCCTCCTGTTCGTCCGCCACCCCGCACTGCGCCCGCTCTTCCCGCCCGCGATGGACGCGCAGCGCGACCGGCTGCTGAAGGCCCTGCTGACCGCCGCCGAGCACATCGACAACACCCCGGTCCTCGTCGAGTACCTCCAGAACCTCGGCCGCGGCCACCGCAAGTACGGCACCCGGGCCGAGCACTACCCGGCCGTCGGCGAGTGCCTCATCGGCGCACTCAACAAGTACGCCGACGCCGTGTGGGACGCCGACACCGAAGCCGCCTGGGTCCGGGCGTACACGACGATCTCGCAGGTCATGATCGACGCGGCGGCCGCGGACGAGCTGCGCGCCCCGCCCTGGTGGCAGGCGGAGGTCGTCTCCCACGACCTCAGGACGCCGGAGGTCGCCGTGCTCACCCTCCGCCCCGACCAGCCCTACCCCTTCCGCGCAGGGCAGTACGCGAGCCTCGAGACACCGTGGTGGCCGAGGATCTGGCGGCACTACTCGTTCGCTTCGGCGCCCCGGTCCGACGGACTGCTGGCCTTCCATGTGAAGGCCGTCCCGGCCGGCTGGGTCTCCAACGCCCTGGTGCACCGCGCCCGGCCCGGTGACGTCGTCCGGCTCGGACCGCCGGCCGGCTCGATGACCGTCGACCACACCCGGGACAGCGGTCTGCTCTGCCTGGGCGGCGGCACCGGCATAGCCCCCATCAAGGCGCTGGTCGAGGACGTGGCGGAGCACGGTGCCCGCCGTCCCGTCGAGGTGTTCTACGGCGCCCGCAGCAACCACGACCTGTACGACATCGACACGATGCTCCGGCTCCAGCAGGCGCACCCGTGGCTGGAGGTGCACCCGGTGGTCGACCGGGACGGTCTGCTCCAGCTTCCCGACGCCATACGGACCTTCGGGCCCTGGACCGCGTACGACGCCTATGTCTCCGGTCCGCCCGGCATGATCCGCAGCGGAGTGGACGCCCTGCGCGGTGTCGGCTTCCCCGTGGAGCGCATACGGCACGACTCGGTCGAGGAACTCGTCGCCTCCGGCAGCTGACGCCGGGGGCGGCCTACGGGCTCATCCGAGATCGGGCGCGTGCATGGCCCGTACGCCCTCGATGTTGCCGTCGAGGTAGTGGCGCAGCGACAGCGGCACGAGATGGACGGACGCGATGCCCACGCGGGTGAATGGTACCCAGACGATCTCGTACTCCCCGGCGGGCTCGTCGATCTCGGGGCCGTGCCGCAGGGAGGGGTCCATGGACTCCAGGCGGCAGACGAAGAAGTGCTGCACCTTCACGCCGGTCGCGCCGCCGTCCTCGCCGATGTGTTCGACGGTGTCGACGAAGCAGGGGACCACGTCGGTGATCTTCGCGCCGAGTTCCTCGTGCACCTCACGGTGCAGGGCGTCGACGACGGTCGCGTCGTCCGGTTCGACGCCGCCGCCGGGCGTGACCCAGTACGGGTCCACACCGGGCTTGGTGCGCTTGATCAGGATGAGGTCGTCGCCGTCGAGCAGAACGGCGCGGGCGGTGCGCTTGACCACAGGTCGGACGGTCATGGGAGAAATGTGGCCCCGCATGTTCCACGTGAAACATCGCGAAACGTCACCGGGGGAGCGCACCCGGTGACGGCTGCGGAAAGTCCTTCCCGGGCCCGCTCAGCACCACTCGAGAGCCGCCTCCAGCAGCCCTTCGTGGGCGCGTGCGACATGCGGCATGGCCAGGGTGCCGGTCCGCACCGCCAGGACATACGTGCGCAGCGGCGGCACCACCGGTTCGTGCGGGGCGACGACGTCCCCGCGCTCCAGGGCGGCCGCGCACAGATAGCGGGGCAGCACCGCGAGCCCCGCGCCCGCGACGGCGCAGGCGAGCACGGCGCGCAGATCGGGGACGATCACGGTGCCCGAGGCGGCGGGGTGGGAGTCGAACACGGAGGCCCAGTAGCGGGAGACGAGCGGCATCGACTCGTGCACCTCGACGACCGGGAGATTCTCCAGCGCGGAAGCACCCGTGCGGCGGAGTCTCCCCGTGTCGATCCGCTCCGCCCACTGCGGGGCGGCGATCAGGACGTGCTCCTCGTCGCACAGGGGGGTGGCCGTGAGCAGGGCGCCGCGCGGCCGGGCCGTGCTGATGGCGAGGTCGGTGTGTCCGGCCGCCAGCCCCTCCAGGACCTCCTCGGCGGTGCCGAACGAGACCCGCAGGGCGAGTCGCCGGCCGTCGTCGCCGGTCAGTTCGGCGAGGGCGGGCAGGGCCCGTTCGGCGGTGAACTCCGGGGGCCCGGCGAGGTGCAGCGACCGCGGGGAGGACTCGTCGTCCAGTCCGGTCCCGGTGATCTCCACCAGGGCGTCGAGATGCGGAGCGGCCTTGTGGGCGAGTTCGTCACCGATGGCCGTCGGTGTGACGCCCCGCGCCTGGCGCAGGAACAGAGGGCGGCCGAGCTGCCGTTCCAGTGCGCGGATCTGTGAGGTGACGGCCGGCTGGGACAGGCCCAGCAGGGCCGCGGCGCGGGTGAAGGAGCCGGCCCGGTGCACGGTCACGAAGGTGCGCAGCAGGGCCAGATCCACGGTGCGTCCTCCTGCCTCTTCCCGCCTTCGTCCCGGCTCGGGGGCAGAGGCCAACGATAAATATGGCGATAGGCCCCTGCCGCTACTGTGATTGGACACTGACACAGAGTCAACTAGCCTTGTGGGCGCGGTTCTTCGCGCGCAGAACCGAGGACGGTCCGAGCCACGAGGGGGGAGGCTCGGACCGTCCGTCGCACGGAGGCGGGACCCCACGAGAGCGTCGGTGAACCGGTCACGGCGCCGACTCCCCCAGCGCCCGCAGCACGTCCGCCACCAGGTCCTCGGGGTCCTCGGCGCCGACCGACAGCCGTACGAAGCCCTCCGGTACCGCGTCGCCGCCCCAGCGCCCACGCCGCTCGGCGGTGGACCGCACCCCGCCGAAGCTGGTCGCGTCGTCCACGAGCCGCAGCGCTGCCAGGAAACGCTCGGCACGCGCACGCGTGGGCAGCGTGAACGACACCACGCACCCGAAGCGCCGCATCTGCCGGGCGGCCACCTCGTGGGCCGGGTCGTCGCGCAGGCCGGGATAGCGCAGCCCGGTCACCTCCGGCCTGTCCCGCAGCGCCTCGGCGACGGCGAGCGCACTGGCGGCCTGCCGGTCGACGCGCAGCTGGAGCGTGGCGATCGAGCGGTGTGCCAGCCAGGCCTCCATGGGCCCGGGGATCGCCCCGACGATCTTCCGCCAGCGCCGTACGGCGGTCATCGCCTCGCCGGTCCGCCCGGTGACGTAGCCGAGGAGGATGTCGCCGTGCCCCGTGAGCTGTTTGGTGCCGCTGGCCACGGCGAAGTCGGCGCCGAGCTCCAGCGGGCGCTGTCCCAGCGGGGTCGCGAGCGTGTTGTCGACGGCCACCAGGGCGCCACGCGCGTGTGCCGCCTCGACGAGCCGCCGGATGTCACAGACGTCCAGGCCGGGGTTCGACGGCGACTCGATCCACAGCAGCCGGGCGCCGTCGAGGGCGTCGAGCTGGGCGTCGCCGCCGGTCGGCGCGGTCCGCACCTCGATGCCGTACGCCTCCAGCTGGGCGCGCACCAGGGGCAGCGCCTGGTAGCCGTCGCTGGGCAGGACGACCGTGTCGCCCGAGCGCAGCTGGGAGAAGAGCAGCGCCGAGATCGCGGCCATCCCGGAGGCGAGGACGAGCGTCTCGACGTCGTCCCGCCCCGGCGCCTCCAGCTCGCCGATCGCCCGCTCCAGCCGGGTCCAGGTGGGGTTCTCGTCGCGGCCGTAGGTGTACGGCCCCGTCGGCTCCCCCGGCAGGTGGTAGTGCGCGGCGAACACCGGCCCCGGCAGGGTCGGTTCGTACTTCACCGGCTCGGGCAGCCCGGCCCGTACCGCGCGGGTGCCCTCCCCCGCGTCCCCGGGGAGGCCCTCGGAGGTGGCTGGTCCGCTCATGCCCGCCGTCCTTCCAGATCCTCGCGTACGGCGGCCAGCAGTCCGTCGGCCGCCGCCTCCACCATCCCGAGACAGTCCTCGAAACCGTCCAGGCCGCCGTAGTAGGGGTCGGGCACGTCGAGGTCGCCGCCTGCGGCGGGGTCGTAGGACCGCAGCAGACGCACCTTCGAGGCGTCCTGCGCGGTGGGCGCCAGCCGGCGGAGGGCCTTGAGGTGTCCGGCGTCCAGGGCGAGCACGAGGTCGAGGCGGGCGAACCAGGACGGCCGGAACGTCCGGGCCGTGTGATCGAGGGCGTAGCCGTGCTCTTCCAGCACGGCGAGGGTGCGCGGGTCGGCGCCCTCGCCCTCGTGCCAGTCGCCCGTGCCGGCGCTGTCGACCTCGACCAGCCCGTCGAGACCGGCTTCCTCCACGCGCGCGCGGAAGACCGATTCGGCCATCGGCGAGCGGCAGATGTTGCCGGTGCAGACGAAACAGACGCGGTACGTCATCGCGTGCTCAGTCCCCGTCGGGCAGCACGACGTTGAGCGCCCAGGAGACGACGGAGACGATCAGGCCGCCGCCGACCGCGGTCCAGAAGCCGTCGACGTGGAAGCTCAGGTCGAACGCGCCGGCCAGCCAGGAGGTCAGCAGCAGCATCAGGGCGTTGACGATCAGGGTGATCAGACCGAGGGTCAGGATGAACAGCGGGAAGGTCAGCACCTTCACGATCGGCTTGACCAGGAAGTTCACCAGGCCGAAGAGCAGGGCGACGACCAGGAGGGTGACGATCTCCTTGCCCTTGTTGTCACCGGTCAGGGTTATGCCGGACAGCGCCCAGACGGCGACCGCCAGGGCACCCGCGTTGGCGATCGTCTTGACTACGAAATTCTTCATGTGTCTGATCGTGGCAGAGAGATCGGCAACGGGCACCGGGCGAGGGCGGACGAACACGATGAAGGCATTCCGGTTGGACGAACTGGAGGCGGAGCGGGCCTCCAACGACGGCGCCTACCTGCAATTCCTGCGGGAGCGGAACATGTCCGTGGGGCTGTACGCGCTCAATGCGGGGGAGCACGATCCACAGAACCCGCACAACCAGGACGAGGTGTACTTCGTCGTGAGCGGCCGGGCCTCGATCACCGTCGGGCTGGAGACCACCCAGGTCGCGCGCGGCAGCGTGGTGTACGTCCCGGCCGGGGTCGCCCACAAGTTCCACCACATCAGCGAGGACCTGCGGGTGCTGGTGGTGTTCTCTCCACCCGAGGCCTGACCCCGGATCTCCGGGTTCCCTAGGGGATCGATCAGGGGAGGACAAGGGGCGCCGGGCCCCCGCCGGACCCCCTCGCGGACCTAGCATCGACGGCAGGACACCGGAAGCATCCGGACTCACGGGAGTTCGGGCCGGACCAGGACGAGGACAAGGACGAAGGCGATGCGAGAGATCTTCGCGGGATTGCCGTGGTGGGTGAAGTGGGTGGCGGTGCCGGTCATCGCCCTGGTCGTCTTCGGCGGCCTGATAGCCAGCGTCGTGGGCTTCCTGGTCTGGCTCCTGTTCAAGGTGCTGATCTTCGTGGCCCTGGTCGGCGGACTGGTCTACGTCGTGCGGAAGTTCATGGCGGGTTCCTCCTCGCGCGGCGACTGGTGAGCGGTGCGGGAGACCGCTGAGCGGTAACAGGATTCACCTGTTCCCTCGGGCGGGGGAAGTTTCGGGCGGGGCCGGTTCCCGGGCGGTGGCAGGCGGTTAAAGTCCGGAACTCGACGCGGGGAAGACCCCCGCGAGCGGCGTACACCCCCCTCCCGTGTCTCCCCGCACGGGCCGCCCCCTCGCGCTTCGGGAGTGACCCCTTGGCCCTGGTCGACACCGCCTCCCCGGAACCACACGCACCCCCCGCCCCGCGCCCGCCCGCACCCCCGCTCCAGCGCCCTTCGGGCACGGGACTCCCCGAGCAGCCCCGTCCCACGACGACGCAGCCGAACCCCGCCATGACGCTGATCGGCTCCGTGCAGCGCGCGATGCGACTGCTGGAGTCCGTCGCCGAGCACCAGTGCGGCGCTCCGGCCAAGCAACTGGCCCGGGAGACCGGCCTCGCCCTTCCCACGGCCTACCACCTGCTGCGCACCCTCGTGTACGAGGGCTATCTGCGCCGGGACAAGGGGCTGTTCTTCCTCGGCGAGGCGGCCGAGCGGCTCGCCAGCAGCGGAGCGGCGCAGAAACGTCGCAGCACGGTCACCGACACCCTCGCCCAGTGGCGCGATTCGATCGGTGTCCCCGTGTACTACGCCCGGTACCGCGACGGTGAGATCGAGATCATGTGTGTCTCCGACAGCCCCGGCACTCCGGCGGTGCAGGAGTGGGCCGACTTCCGTGAGACCGCGCATGCGCACGCCATCGGCCAGTGTCTGCTGTCCCAGCTGGACGAGACCGACCGCCGTGACCACCTGGACCGCCACCCCGTGCAGTCGATCACCCCGTACACCGTGCGTGACGACCGGACCCTGCTGCGACGCCTGGAACGCACCCGACGCATGGAACCGGTCGTGGAGAGGCAGGAATACGCATTGGGCACGGTGTGCGCCGCGGTCCCGATCACCGTGGGCGCCACGGTGGCCACGATGGCCATCTCCCTGCCCGCCCGGCAGGCCGATCGGCTGCTTCCGGCGGCACGGCAGTTGCAGGGCGAGATCGGGAGCAAGTTGGGGTCAATCGCGATCTCTATCAGTATGTGAAAACTCACTCCTTGTGATCTGTTGTGCACGTTCAGCAAGATGCGGTGCAGTGTCAGGGGTTGATTACCGGCCATTCGACGGCAAATGACGGGGTAACGCGATGCGCGAGTCCGTACAGGCAGTTCAGGCAGAAGTCATGATGAGCTTCCTCGTGTCCGAGGAGCTCTCGTTCCGCATCCCGGTGGAACTGGGCTATGAGTCGCGCGATCCCTATGCCGTACGGCTCACCTTCCACCTTCCCGGTGACGCTCCGGTGACCTGGGCGTTCGGGCGCGAGCTGCTCATCGACGGGGTGGGCAGGCCCTGCGGGGAGGGGGACGTCCGGGTCTCGCCGGTGGACCCCGATGTGCTCGGCGAGGTGCTGATCCGGCTTCAGGTGGGCGCTGACCAGGCGCTGTTCCGCTCTTCGGCGGCGCCTCTGGTGGCCTTCCTGGACCGCACCGACAAGCTGGTCCCACTGGGCCAGGAGGGGGCGCTCGCCGACTTCGACGCCCATCTCGACGAGGCGCTGGACCGGATCCTCGCGGAGGAGCAGAGCACCGGCTGACCGTTTGACGGCCGGCGCAGGCGTAACGCTTCGCCAGGGGGGTGGGGCCATGCAGGAACGCTTCTTCAGGGGGTGGGCGCTTCCGGGCACCCGCCCCCCTGACGTCAGTGCTTGCGCCGTCTCCCCCGGCCGCCGCGCGGCTGTCCGGGGCCTGCCGCCGAAGCGCCCACCGGGGCCATCTCCGGTACCGGTACCGGTGCGGCCGCGGCCGCCTTGCCCGGTTCCGGGCGGTCGGCGGCGACCACGAGAGCCGCGAGGGCCGTGGTGACCGGCACCGAGGCCACCAGACCGATGGAGCCCACCAGTGTGCGCACGATCTCCTCGGCGACCAGCTCGCTGTTGGCGACCGTGCCGACGCTGCTCTGCGCGATCGAGAAGAGCAGCAGCAGCGGCAGGGCGGCACCGGCGTAGGCGAGGACGAGGGTGTTCA
Organism: Streptomyces sp. NPDC005811; assembly: GCF_040630405.1. Lineage (NCBI taxonomy): Bacteria > Bacillati > Actinomycetota > Actinomycetes > Kitasatosporales > Streptomycetaceae > Streptomyces > Streptomyces sp. NPDC005811. Next base: position 50,746 of record NZ_JBEXXK010000007.1, on the reverse strand, counting down.
CCACGGACGCGATGTGGTCGCGGCCGATCCGGATACCGGCCCGGTACAGCCCGCGCCAGCCCATCGCCGGGTTCGCCTCGTGCAGCTCCCAGACCGCGGAGGTCTGGGTGACCGTGACGTCGTCGAGCACACCGAGCGAGCCGATGATGATGCCGGCGAGCAGCAGACCGCTCATGTCGATCGACGGGTACAGACCGTGGATCAGGCCGGTGTTGTCGTCCGTGTTGCCGGTGAGCGCGGCCCAGTCCACGAACCAGGAGCCGAGGAAGCCGATCAGCATCAGCGAGATGAGGGTGCCGAGCACGGCGACGGATGTACGGGCCGACAGTCCATGGCACAGATACAGGGCGATCAGCATGATGGCGCTGGACCCCACCACGGCCACCAGCAGGGGGTTCGAGCCCTGAAGGATCGCGGGCAGGATGAAGAAGTTCAGGATGAGGAAGCTCGCGGCGAGCGCCACCAGCGCCATGACACCGCGCAGCCGCCCGACGACCACGACGGCGACCGCGAAGATCACGGCCAGCACCGTCATCGGGATCCCGCGGTTCACATCGGTGACCGAGTACTGCAGGTCCTTCGGCGCCGAGGGCTCGTAGGCGACCACGACCTGCTCGCCCTGCTCCAACTGCCGTGACTGGTCCGGCTGGACGATCTCCGTGAAGGTACGGCCCTTGTCGTCGCCGGTGTCCACGCGGATCGTGGCCTTCTTGCAGGTGGCGTCCGTCTGCTGCTCGGCGGAGGAACCAGCGGTGGAGGCGTTGCCGACCGGGGTGCCACCGGAGGCGTTCACCGACTGGCAGCTCACCTTGACGACCTTGGTCACCGTGGCGTGCTGTGTCTGCCGGTCGAAGCCGACGCCGGTGCGCTCGTGCGCCGGGGCGCCGCCGGGCCACAGCACCACCAGCCCGACCAGCACCGCCGCGGCGAAGGGAATGAGGATCGCTCCGATGACCTTGCGCAGATGCTTGGAGACCGGGGCGGCCGGACCGTGGCTGTGGCTGTGCCCATGCCCGTGTCCGCCTCCGGAACCGCTGCCCTGTCCGCCGGTGTGACCGTCCTCGGAGCCGTGCCCATGGTCTCCGCCGGGAGCTGAACCGGGTCCCTGCCGCTGCCCTTGCCCATGGCCGTGCTCATGCTCGCGCCCGGGGTGTTCAGGCGGCTCGGAGTGCCCGGGATGTCCGGGATATCCGGGTCCGGAGGGCTGGGGCCCTTGCCGACCGGGCCCCGGGTGACCGGACCGGTGGTGCTCAGGCCCGTGGTGCTCAGGCCCGTGGTGCTCGGTCCCGGGATGCGGCCCTGGGCGCTGCCCGTAGCCGGGCCCGACCCCCTGACCGCCGCGGTCGAACCCGCCGCCGAAGCTGAAGTCGCGTTCGTCCTGACGCCCTTGGGCGGCGGGCCCGCCCTGTGGGGGGTTGCCAGGTCGGGGACCAGGGCCGCCACCGGCGCCGGGCCTGCGAGGCGGCTCGCCGGGCGGATACGGGGGCTGGTGTGTCGTGGTCACCGCCCGATCATCGCAAGAACGGCAGAGGCCCACTGTTCACCGCGCCACACATACCGCTAGCGTGGTGCCACCTTTGCACACGCGGGAGCTCGGAGCACCGGGCTGAGAGGGCGCTGACCTCCGTCTTCGCGATGTTTCACGTGGAACGTCACCAGAGCGAGTGATGTTTCACATGAAACGTCGGCAGACGGTAGCCGCTGCGTCGACCGCCGAACCTGTTACCGGGTAATGCCGGCGTAGGGAGTAGGTCTCATGACCAACAAGGACGCACGCACGCCTGCCTTCACGCAGAACGCGGCCGACACGGACGCGGCCGAGGCGACCAGCGAGAAGAGCGGGACGTCCATCGGCTGGCACAAGGGGTACCTCGAGGGCGCTCGCCCCGACCTGCGCGTGCCGGTCCGCCAGGTGCACCTCACCAACGGGCAGTCGGTCACGTTGTACGACACTTCCGGGCCGTACACCGATCCGCTCGCCGACACCGACGTACGCCGGGGCCTGGCGCCGCTGCGGGAGAACTGGATCATCGCCCGCGGCGACACGGAGGAGTACGCGGGCCGGCCGGTCCGGCCCGAGGACGACGGCATCAAGCACACCTCGCCGCGCGGTGGACTGCGCAATCTCGACGCGGTGTTCCCGGGCCGTCCGCGGCTGCCGCGCCGGAGCCGGGACGGCCGGGCGGTCACCCAGCTCGCGTATGCCCGCAGGGGCGAGATCACGCCCGAGATGGAGTTCGTGGCCCTCAGGGAGAGCGTTTCTCCGGAGGTGGTGCGAGAGGAGATCGCGGCCGGGCGCGCGGTGCTGCCGGCCAACGTCAACCACCCGGAGATCGAGCCGATGATCATCGGCAAGAGGTTCCTGGTGAAGGTCAACGCCAACATCGGCAACTCGGCGGTGACGTCCTCCATCGAGGAGGAGGTCGAGAAGATGACCTGGGCGACCCGCTGGGGTGCCGACACGGTCATGGATCTCTCCACCGGCCGCAACATCCACACCACCCGGGAGTGGGTGCTGCGCAACTCCCCCGTCCCGATCGGCACGGTGCCGCTGTACCAGGCGCTGGAGAAGGTCGACGGCAGGGCCGAGGAACTGACGTGGGAGATCTACAAGGACACCGTCGTCGAGCAGGCCGAGCAGGGCGTGGACTACATGACGGTCCACGCGGGTGTGCGCCTCGCGTACGTCCCGCTCACCGCGAACCGCAAGACCGGCATCGTCTCGCGCGGCGGCTCGATCATGGCGGCCTGGTGCCTGGCGCACCACAAGGAGTCGTTCCTGTACGAGAACTTCGAGGAACTCTGCGAGATCCTCGCCGCCTACGACGTCACGTACTCGCTGGGCGACGGTCTGCGGCCGGGCTCGATCGCGGACGCCAACGACGAGGCGCAGTTCGCGGAGTTGCGCACGCTCGGGGAACTCAACACGATCGCGAAGCGTTTTCACGTACAGACCATGATCGAGGGCCCGGGACATGTCCCGATGCACAAGATCAAGGAGAACATCGACCTTCAGCAGGAGATCTGCGATGAGGCTCCGTTCTATACGCTCGGCCCGCTGACGACGGACATCGCTCCGGCGTACGACCACATCACCTCCGGCATCGGCGCCGCGATGATCGCCTGGTGGGGCACGGCGATGCTCTGCTACGTCACGCCCAAGGAGCATCTGGGCCTGCCCAACCGCGACGACGTCAAGACCGGTGTCATCACCTACAAGATCGCCGCCCACGCGGCCGACCTCGCAAAGGGTCACCCCGGAGCCCAGGAGTGGGACGACGCACTGTCCGACGCCCGCTTCGAGTTCCGCTGGGAGGACCAGTTCAACCTGGCCCTCGACCCGGACACGGCCCGCGACTTCCACGACGAGACCCTCCCGGCCGAGCCGGCCAAGACGGCCCACTTCTGCTCGATGTGCGGGCCGAAGTTCTGCTCGATGAAGATTAGCCAAAGCATCACAGAGCGGTTCGGCGGTGCGGTGGCTGAGGGGGCGTCGCCGGAGGAGATCGCTGACGGGATGCTCCAGAAGTCGAAGGAGTTCGCGGCGAGCGGGAACAGGGTGTACCTGCCGCTCGCCGAGTGAGGCTTCGGGCGGTGCCCGCGGTCGACTGATCCGGGTACCGCCTGTCGCACTGCTCTCCACGGCAGCGTCGGCCGTTGTCGTATGCCGCCCCTATGGTTCCTCGAAACAGCAGGAGCATGATCGGTGCGGCTCGGGAGGCATGATGCGGGATGCTGAGCAGACGGTGAAGGTGTCCTTCGCTGAGGGGTGGGACCTGGTCTCCCGGACCGTGCTCCACCCGCTCTCGCCCGCTGCGGCCGAGGCACGGGACCGGGTGGGAAAGCCCTACGTGATGGTGCACTGGCTGGAGGGCCAGACCTCACCAGTCGAAGTGCACCTGGTGGCCTGGGGTGATTCCCATGTGGGCGCATGGGCGTACGACGATCGGGAACGGCGGATCAGGGAGGCGGACTGGCGCCTGCTCGAACCCGGGCGCCTGTTCCTGCGCCACCTCGGGGGATGGCGTTATGACACCGAGGAGCAAACCGAGTTCGCCCCCGAAGCCGGGCGCACCTACGTGGACCTCTTTCCGGGCGGCAAAGGGCGCAGGGTGAGCGAACCGAAGGGGGCGCGAGGACCGTCACGCCACACGCCCGCGGACATTCCCGAAGAGAACCGATGGCATGCCAGATCAGGGTTCGGCGTATGCGGTGTCAGGCAGCTGCTCCTGTCACAAACGTTGCCGCCAGGGCAGCGGCTGGACTTCGTGGATGCCACTCAGAGCGAGACTGAGGCATGGTGTGCAGACCGCTTCGCCGATGGCCGGCCTTCTCCCTGGGTGCCTCCGCGTCCGGCTCGACCAGCCCATCTCGAGGAGTTGTTCGAGCCAGGCACGCGTATCGCGACGAGCTTCGAGCCGGAGATGACGGTAAACCCCATACGGAACATCGCGGCTCTGCGTGTGCCCAGCGGCAGGCTGGTCGTCGCGGATCCCCTCACCAAGGGTCACGGCGCTGGTCGTGAGCTGTCCGAATGGATCACTCCGGGCGAGTATCTCGTGCAGGCTGCCGTAGTTGCCTATGAGAGCCAGTACGAGGACGAGCGTTTCCCCGTGGTGGAGGAAGTCGCTGTCCGTCTGCTGCTTGGGGAAGAACCGGTCTTGTCGTGGGAGCTGGCGCTCACCGACGAGGACGACGTCAGGCTGTTGCGCGGGAATGAGATCTTCGGCTTCGACACGGACGGCGCTGCGGGGTCCTTCGCTGATGCCTCAGGGTGGAAAGTACTCGCGGACAAGTATCGACGCTACCTCGTGGAGCAGGAGGACGATGCAGGAGAGAGCATCAGCGACGGGTACATCCGTACCACGGACGAGGCGACCGACAGTGACCTTGTCTCCTTCTGCACCGGCGGGGACGGCACATATGCCGTGTGGCTTGGACGTGCGAGCACGGGAAAGCCGGTGTGTGTCGTCGTCCTGACCGGCTGTCTGCCCGACCTACGGTTGCTCTGAGCGGACCGGCCCGCGACGAACCTGTGCGGCCTGCCACTTTCGTCGATGAAGATCTCCCAGGACATCCGCCGCACCCACGGCGGAAACCGGCAGGAGGTCGAAGACGGTATGGCGCAGAAGGCGAAGGAGTTCGCGGCCGGCGGGAACAGGGTGTATCTGCCGATCGCGGACTGAGTTCCGCGCGGCGGGCGGAGCCGGAAAGGCGTGCCACGTCCTTCCGGCCCGTTCGTCAGGACGCGGCGTCCTGCGGGTACCAGCGGAGTTCCACCATGTTGCCGTCCGGATCGGCGATGTGGACCGAGGTGGCGATGCCGCGTGCGCCGAAGCGTTGTCCGGGGCCTTCGAGGACTGTGAAGGTTCCGGACGGAACGCTGCCGGCCCGTCATGCGGCCGGTGAAGGGGCGTCGTCGGCTCCTCCCGCGATCCGCCGTCAAGGCGGGGGCTGTGGACGGCGTCCCAGGTGCTTGACTGAGGTCATGAACGCGCGATCCATGAGCAAGGGCGCGAACGTGCCGGTCGACTCCTCCGCCGTCCGGGCGGAACTCAGCTGGTCCGAGGGGGCCGGAGGGCCGGACATCGACGCCTCCGCACTGCTGCTGACCGATGCCGGACGCGTCCGGGACGACGGCGACTTCGTCTTCTACAACCAGCCGCGCCATGCGTCCGGCGCCGTCACCCACCTCGGCAAGCAGCGGGCCGACGGGGTCCTGACCGACACGGTCCAGGTCGACCTCGGCGCGCTGGAGAGCGCCGTCACGCGGGTGGTGCTGGGTGCGTCGGCCGACGGCGGCACCTTCGGGCAGGTGGCCGGGCTCACGCTACGGCTGCTCGGCCCGGACGGGCGGTCCGAGCTGGCGCGCTTCGAGATGCGGGCCGAGACGGAGACCGCGTTCCTCTGCGGCGAGCTGTATCTGCGCGAGGGGCGCTGGAAGTTCCGCGCCATCGGTCAGGGGTACGCCTCCGGACTCGCCGGCCTGGCCACCGACTTCGGCATCACGGTCGACGAGGAGCCCCCGCCCACCCGGACCGCCTCGGCGCCACCCTTCCAGCCTCCGCCGACTTCATCCACCTCACCCACCCCAGCGGTCCCATCCACTCCGACCACCCCCCGCCTGATCAAAGGCGAGGACCAGCTCCCCGTGGACATGCGCAAGCGGCTCTCCCTCCGCAAGGAGCAGGTCGCCGTCAGTCTGAGCAAGCGGGGGGCCGCCGGTGTCCGGGCGCGGATCCTGCTGGTGCTGGACGCCTCCGGCTCCATGGCGTTCCACTACTCGCGCGGAGTGGTGGCGGACGTCGTGGAGCGCATGGCCGCGGTCGCGGCACAGCTCGACGACGACGGCGAGATGCAGGCCTGGACGTTCGCGAGCAATCCCGCCCGGCTTCCCGACCTCCGGCTCGCCGAACTCCCCGAGTGGCTGCGGCTGCACGTCCGGGTGGGCGAGATCAGCCTGTTCCGCCGCGGCAAGAAGCCCCGTAAGGGGTTGGAGCCCGGCCAGGTGGACATGCGGACGGTCGGCATCCAGAACGAGGAGCAGAAGGCGATCGCCGAGGTCAGGGCGTATGTGCGGGAGAATCCCACGCCCCTGCCCACGCTCGTGCTGTTCTTCTCCGACGGAGGGGTCTACCGCGACGCGGCGATCGAGCAGGAGTTGCGCGCGGCGGTCGAGGAGCCGGTCTTCTGGCAGTTCGTGGGCCTGGGCCGGTCCCACTACGGCGTCCTGGAGCGGTTCGACACCCTCCCCGGCCGACGCGTCGACAACGTCGGCTTCTTCGCAGTGGACGACATCAGCGCCGTACCGGATCAGGAACTCTACGACCGGCTGCTGTCGGAGTTCCCGTCCTGGATCACGGCGGCCGGACACGCCGGCATCCTCTGAGCCGACGTAAGGAACACACCTCACCCCACACCTCACACCCCTCACCCCACACCCAGCACGCAGCACCTCACCGATCGGCTTGCGCTCCCCGACCCCAGGTATGCGGGGGCGCAAGCCGACTGGCTATTCCGGCAGGTGCTCCGGGCCGCCGAAGTCCGGGCTCGTGTAGTCCGGGCTGGTGAAGCTCGGGCGCGGGCCCGCCGGGCCGTCGTCGGGGCTGGTGAAGCCCGGACGGTCGTACCCGATCTTCGGCAGACGGCCGGTGGGGGCGGGCGGGGCCGGCTCGGGGGACAGGAGCGTCGTGCCCGGTGCGGCCAGGGCCTCCCGCAGGAACGGCAGGATGCCCCGCTCCAGCAGCGCCTCCCGCCAGGCGTCCCTCGCCCGCTCGACCTCGTCGTTCAGTTCGCCGTACGGTCCCGCCTCCAGGGAGGGACGGTTGCGCAGGGCGGTGAGCAGCAGCCCCACGGTGGCGACCAGGATCGCCAGGGCGGCGATCGCTCCGAACGCCCATCCGACGTTGAGCATGGCGTGGGCGGCCGTCCGGTCGGGGTCGACCGCCCGCAGGAGGTAGCCGACCAGCAGGAAGATCAACGCGGCGGTGCCGGCGAGGACCGGGGTGAGCACGGCGGCGACGGCCACGGCGCCCGCTCCGGCGGCCTCGGCGACCTGGGCCGCGTCGCCCACGGTGGTCGCGAGCCCCACCGCGCCCGCGCCCGGCTCCCCCGAACCGGACTCGTGCGGGGACGAAGGGGTGGACGGCGCCGGGTGACGCAGTTCCTCGCGGACCTTTATGTAGTGCTGGTACTCGGTCGCCGCGGCCGCCGTGATGAGCGCGGAGGCGTTGAGCGCCATGGTGCGCAGCTGTTCGGGATTGAGCCGCTGTCCCACAGCGGCCGGTTCCGGGTGGTGTGGTGCGGAGCGCAGCGCCTCGTCGAGGACCCGCTCGTACTCCTGGCGGTCCTCACTGTGCAGGTGCTGCGGAACGCTGTTCATGTGCATCCCCCGATGCTCCGTAGGGCTTGGGGCTCGCATGCCAACGAGCCGTCGGGCAGAAACGGAGGGGAGCCTGCTACGGATAAGCCGATGGTAGAGCGGCGACGGCCCGCGGTGACAGGGGGTTTGCCGAAATTGGCCGCCGACCTGCGCCGTCGCCGACCGTCTGGAGAGGAGGCGCGCCCGCCGAGCGAGCGCTTGGCCATCCGTCCCCGAACGCTCAGTCGTCGAGCGGCAGTTGCTGGACCAGCAGCTTTCCGGCCATCGTCACGCCGCCGTCCATCGCGATGGCCAGTCCGTCCGCGTAGACGTGCGGTCCCTCGACGTGCGGGCCGTCGCCGTCCTCGTCCTCCTCGGAGCCGACCTCGCCCAGAAGATAAGGAATCGGGCTGTGTCCGTGAACGATCCGGGTACCGCCGTACGTATCGAGCAGGGAACGGACGGCGTCGGCTCCACCTTCGTCCCGGAAGGAGAAGCGCTTGGTGAACTTACGGAAGAGGTCCCACACCTCGTCCGCGTCGTTGCGGGTGATCGTCTCGCGGACGGTGTCGTTGACCGCCTCGATCGAGTCGCCGTAGTCGAGGTAGGCGGTGGTGTCGGAGTGGACGAGAAGATGGCCGTCGACCTCCTCGACGGCGTCGAGCCGTGCCATCCACTGCAGATGGTGGTCCTGGAGGCGGTCCATGTCGTTCTTCTGGCCGCCGTTGAGCAGCCAGGCCGCCTGGAAGGTGGCGGTGCCCGCGCCGGAGTTGACGGGCGTGTCGCCGAACCGCTTGGCGCCGAGCAGGAGCAGCTCGTGATTGCCCATGAGGGCCTTGCAGTAGCCGCCGGCGGCCGCGGCCTCGGCGGACAGCCGCATGACGAGGTCGATGACGCCGATGCCGTCGGGGCCGCGGTCGGTGAAGTCGCCGAGGAACCACAGCCGGGCGGTGCCCGCGCACCAGTTGCCGGCCGTGTCGACCAGGCCCTTCTCCCGGAGCGCGGCCAGCAGCTCGTCGAGGTAGCCGTGCACGTCGCCGACGACGAACAGGGGCCCCGGGCCGGCCGAGGGCTGCGGTGCGGGGGCGGGCGCCGGGTCCACGGGCACCTGGAGGGTGTCGCCGCGCTGGATGACCGGCAGGTCTCGCTGGGTGGGCGTGTAGCCCTCGGGATGCTCCACGGCGTCCTCCAAGGGCGGCACGACGTTGCCCGGATGTGTGTTCTGGTCGTACGGACCGGTCTCGTGCACATAAGCGGGCACCCGGAAGTCGCGCAACGTCGCCGTCCGCTCCGCCTCCGGTCCCTGACCGGCCCCCTGAGTCATCAGACCCCTCCACCATCGCGCCGCAGCTGCACCCTGCGGGCTGCTTGGTCGAAGCCGCCCGCGGTGCCGTGCGCCCATCATAGGAATGCGGATCGAGCCGTGTGATGACCCAGGGGTGGTGAATCGGAGCAAGGGTCCAGTTCATCGCCGCTTTCGCCCCGATTGGGCCGGGCTTCTGCAGCCGGTACACACCCGGCGCACACCGCACTCATACGCGCCGGGCCCCGCCGTGGGGGCGGAGCACCGGTTTTCCGGGGCGACCCCGCAGGGTCGGACGGCCCGTCCGTACGGACCTGATCCACGGACCTGATCCAAGGGTCGAAGACCACGGACCTGATCCACGGGTCGAAAACCACGGGTCGCAATCCACGGGTCGTACGCCGAGGGCGTCGGCCTCTGTGCACCCGCCCGTCACGTCGGGGGTACGACGAGGACGCCCCCGCCGTACCTCCGCCATCGCCCCAGCGCCGCCCCAGCACCGCCTCCGCGCCGCCCCCGCGCCCCGTCGCGGGCTCTCGCGGGCCCGCGCGCGCCGAGGCCCCCGCTACCCCTTCTCCGGTGTCCGGGGCGGACTGACCGTCGTCCGCGGCGGACGTCGCTGGGACGAGGTACGGATGATCAGTTCGGTCGGTATCACCTGTTCGACGGGTGAGTCCGCGTCCACGCCCTCGATCGCGTCGATGAGGAGCTGGACCACCGCCGTGCCGATGCGGCGGGGCTTCAGGGAGAGCGTGGTGATGGGCGGCTCGGTGCTGGCGTACACCGTGGACTCGCTGCAGCACACCAGCAGCAGGTCCTCCGGCACCCGCAGCCCGTAGCGGCGGGCGGCGGCGAGGAGATCGGTGCCGTTGGGGTCGAAGAGCCCGTAGACCGCGTCGGGGCGGTCCGGGCGGGCGAGCAGCCGGTCGGCGGCGACGGCGCCCGCGCACGGATCGTGGGCGGGGTAGGCCTCGTACACCGGATCCTGGCCGACCCGCTCGCACCAGCGCAGATACGCCGAGGTCGACAGGTGCGTGTACGTGTCCGTCGAGGTCCCCGTCAGCAGGCCGATGCGGCGGGCGCCGGCGTCGGCCAGGTGGTCGAGGATGTCGAGCACGGCGGCCTCGTGGTCGTTGTCGACCCAGGCGGTCACCGGCAGCGAGCCGACCGGGCGGCCGTCGGAGACCACGGGTAAACCCTGGCGCACGAGCTCGCTGACCACCGGATCCTGGTCGGACGGGTCGATGACGACCGTGCCGTCCAGGGCGACGTTCGACCACACGTCGTGGCGCGAGGTCGCGGGGAGGATGACGAGCGCGTAGCCGCGGGCGAGCGCGGCCGAGGTGGCGGCGCGCGCCATCTCCGCGAAGTACGCGAACTCGGTGAAGGTGAAAGGTTCATCCCCGTACGTGGTCACGGTCAGACCGATGAGACCCGACTTGCCGGTACGGAGGGTCCGGGCCGCGGCCGAGGGGCGATAGCCGAGTCGGTCGGCGACCTCGCGGACATGGCGTCGGGTGGCGTCGGGGAGTCTGCCCTTGCCGTTGAGGGCGTCGGAGACGGTCGTGATGGACACTCCGGCGGCGGCGGCCACGTCCCTGATGCCTGCCCGGCCCGGCCGGTTGCCTCGGCGTGAGGTTTCCGCGCGGCTCACCTGGTGCTTCCCTGCTGCTGTCATGGCGAGCCGATAGTAGGGCTCATCCGGTGGGGTAGGGCGGACGCATATGCACGCGTTGACAGGCACGTTTCTGCAAGGTCGGCAGGGCTCAAATGCCTTAGAAAGCAAGTCAGTTGAGCGTTCACATCCCAAGACGTGACGTGTTGGCACGGATGAGCCTGCCAACGCACCGATGTTTCGAAGAGGTCTCAACTCACCTGCACGAGGGATGCGCGCCACGGCGTGAGCCACCGGCGCGTAGATATATGTAGGGCGCGCCCCCTGGTGTGTACGCCTTCGTGCGGCTTCGTCCGCAGAGGTCGGGAGATCCGTACGCACCTGTACGCACGCGCACCGAATCCTCATAAGGTGTGCAGTATTGAAGCCGGGAGCCGGTGGTGGTCACGAGGAGGACTGCGGTGAGCGAGACGAGCCCGAAGCTGCGCGCCGAGCTGGAGGGGATTCCCACCTACAAGCCGGGCAAGCCCGCCGCGGCCGGCGGTCCCGTGGCCTACAAGCTGTCCTCCAACGAGAACCCCTACCCGCCGCTGCCCGGGGTGATGGAGGCCGTGACGGCCGCCGCCGCCAACTTCAACCGCTACCCGGACCTGGCGTGCACGGCCCTGGTGGAGGAGATCTCCGGCTGCTTCGGCGTGCCCGCCTCCCACATTGCCACCGGCACCGGCTCGGTCGGCGTCGCCCAGCAGCTGGTCCAGTCGACGGCGGGCCCCGGCGACGAGGTGATCTACGCCTGGCGTTCCTTCGAGGCGTACCCGATCATCACCCAGATCAGCGGGGCGACCGCGGTGCAGGTGCCGCTCACCGACGGGGACGTGCACGACCTGGACGCGATGGCCGACGCGATCACCGGGCGGACCCGGCTGATCTTCGTCTGCAACCCCAACAACCCGACCGGCACGGTCGTCCGCCGGGCCGAGCTGGAACGGTTCCTCGACCGGGTGCCGCGCGATGTGCTGGTCGTCCTCGACGAGGCCTACCGGGAGTTCATCCGCGACCCCGAGGTGCCGGACGGCGTCGAGCTGTACCGGAACCGGTCGAACGTCTGCGTCCTGCGGACGTTCTCGAAGGCGTACGGTCTCGCCGGTCTGCGGGTGGGCTTCGCGATCGCGCACGAGCCGGTGGCGGAGGCGCTGCGCAAGACGGCGGTGCCGTTCGGGGTGAGCCAGCTCGCCCAGGAGGCGGCGGTCGCCTCGCTGCGCGCCGAGGACGAGCTGTTCGGCCGGGTCGGTTCGCTGGTGGGCGAGCGCGCCCGGGTGATCGAGGGGCTGCGCGCCCAGGGCTGGACGGTGCCCGAGAGCCAGGCCAACTTCGTGTGGCTGCGGCTGGGGGAGCGTACGGCGGCGTTCGCGGCGGAGTGCGAGCAGCACGGGGTCGTGGTCCGGCCGTTCCCCGGGGAGGGTGTCCGGGTGACGGTCGGTGAGGTCGAGGCGAACGACATCTTCCTGAAGGCGGCGGAGGGCTTCCGCAAGGGGTTGTAGCGAGCCGCCTGTACGTTTGCGCTGGTCAGCGGTAGGGGTGAGGGGGTTCCCGGCGGTAAGCGGGACCCCCTTTCTCTTGTCCCGAAGGTGTTTGTCATACTAGCTTGTGAATGTGAACGCTTTCACAAGCGCTCGCTGAGCGTATGTTCCACAGCCTGTGAGGTAAGGAGCGGCGACGTGGACCTGGCTTTGGCGCCGGAGACTCTGGCGCGCTGGCAGTTCGGCATCACGACCGTCTACCACTTCCTGTTCGTTCCCCTGACCATCTCCCTCGCGGCGCTCACCGCGGGGCTCCAGACCGCCTGGGTGCGCACGGAGAAGGAGAAGTACCTCAGGGCGACCAAGTTCTGGGGCAAGCTCTTCCTGATCAACATCGCGATGGGTGTCGTCACCGGCATCGTGCAGGAGTTCCAGTTCGGTATGAACTGGTCCGACTACTCGCGCTTCGTCGGCGATGTCTTCGGCGCCCCGCTGGCCTTCGAGGCCCTCATCGCCTTCTTCTTCGAGTCCACCTTCATCGGGCTGTGGATCTTCGGCTGGGACAAGCTGCCGAAGAAGATCCACCTGGCCTGCATCTGGATGGTCTCGATCGGCACGATCCTGTCGGCCTACTTCATCCTCGCGGCCAACTCCTGGATGCAGCACCCGGTCGGCTACCGGATCAACAAGGCCAAGGGCCGCGCCGAGCTGACCGACTTCTGGGCCGTGCTGACCCAGAACACCGCGCTCAGCCAGGTGTTCCACACCCTGTCGGCGGCCTTCCTGACCGGTGGCGCCTTCATGGTCGGCATCGCCGCCTTCCACCTCTTCCGCAAGAAGCACGTCACCGTGATGAAGACCTCGCTGCGGCTGGGCCTGATCACCGTCGTGATCGCCGGACTGCTCACCGCGATCAGCGGTGACGTCCTCGGCAAGGTGATGTTCAAGCAGCAGCCGATGAAGATGGCCGCCGCCGAGGCGCTCTGGGACGGTGAGGCGCCCGCGCCGTTCTCGGTCTTCGCCTACGGCGACGTCGAGAAGGGCCACAACAAGGTCGCCATCGAGATCCCCGGCCTGCTCTCCTTCCTCGCGAACGACGACTTCACCTCGCACGTCCCCGGCATCAACGATGTCAACAAGGCCGAGCAGGAGAAGTACGGGCCCGGTGACTACCGGCCCAACATCCCCGTCGCCTACTGGGGTTTCCGCTGGATGATCGGCTTCGGCATGACGTCGTTCACCATCGGCCTCGCCGGACTCTGGCTCACCCGCAAGAAGTTCCTGCTGCCCCAGCACCTGCGGGTCGGTGACGACGAGGTGCCCCACCTCGTCCTCTTCCGGAACAAGGCCCTCAGCCCCAAGCTCTCCAAGCTGTACTGGCTGGTCGCGATCTGGACCCTCGGCTTCCCGCTGATCGCCAACTCCTGGGGCTGGATCTTCACCGAGATGGGCCGCCAGCCCTGGGTCGTCTACGGCGTCCTGCAGACCCGCGACGCGGTCTCCCCCGGGGTCTCCCAGGCCGAGGTCCTCACCTCGATGATCGTCTTCACCGCCCTGTACGCCGTCCTCGCAGTCGTCGAGGTCAAGCTGCTGCTGAAGTACGTGAAGGCCGGTCCGCCCGAGCTCACCGAGGCCGACCTGAACCCGCCCACGAAGATCGGCGGCGACTCCCGTGACGCCGACAAGCCGATGGCCTTCTCCTACTAGGCCGAGGGAGCTGCACAGTCATGGAACTGCACGACGTCTGGTTCGTCCTGATCGCCGTCCTGTGGACCGGCTACTTCTTCCTGGAGGGCTTCGACTTCGGAGTCGGCATCCTCACCAAGCTGCTGGCCCGCGACCGGCCCGAGAAGCGGGTGCTGATCAACACCATCGGCCCCGTCTGGGACGGCAACGAGGTGTGGCTGCTCACGGCCGGCGGTGCCACCTTCGCCGCCTTCCCCGAGTGGTACGCCACGCTCTTCTCCGGCTTCTACCTGCCCCTGCTGCTCATCCTGGTCTGCCTGATCGTCCGGGGCGTCGCCTTCGAGTACCGGGCGAAGCGGCCGGAGGAGAACTGGCAGCGCAACTGGGAGACCGCGATCTTCTGGACCTCGCTGCTGCCCGCGTTCCTGTGGGGCGTGGCCTTCGGCAACATCGTGCACGGCGTGAAGATCGACCGGCACTTCGAGTACGTCGGGACCGTCGGGGACCTGCTCAACCCGTACGCGCTCCTCGGCGGTCTGGTGACCCTGACGCTGTTCACCTTCCACGGGGCGGTCTTCACCGCTCTCAAGACCGTCGGCGAGATCCGGGAGCGGGCCCGGAAGCTGGCGCTGTACGTCGGTCTCGTCACGGCCGTGGTCGCGCTGGTCTTCCTGCTGTGGACCCAGGTCGACAGCGGCGACTCCAAGAGTCTGGTCGCGCTGGTCGTCGCGGTCGCCGCCCTGGTCGCGGCGCTCGTGGCCAACCAGGCCGGGCGTGAGGGCTGGTCGTTCGCCTTCTCCGGTGTCACCATCGTGGCCGCCGTGGCCATGCTCTTCCTGACGCTCTTCCCGAACGTCATGCCGTCCAGCCTGAACGAGGACTGGAGCCTCACGGTCACCAACGCCTCGTCCAGCCCGTACACCTTGAAGATCATGACCTGGTGCGCGGGGATCGCCACCCCGCTCGTCCTGCTCTACCAGAGCTGGACCTACTGGGTCTTCCGCAAGCGGATCGGCACCCAGCACATCGCCGCCGATGTCGCCCACTGAGGTGTGTTTCACGTGAAACCGATCGATCCGCGTCTTCTGCGCCACGCCCGGGCCACCCGGTCCTTCCTGCTGGCCGTGATCGGCCTGGGCGCCGTCGGGGCGCTCCTGGTCATCGCCCAGGCGATGCTCATCGCCGAGGTGGTGGTCGGTGCGTTCCAGCACGGGCTGGGCGTCTCCGGACTCCGCACCCCGCTGCTGCTCCTGGTGGCGGTGGCGGCCGGCCGTGCCCTGGTCTCCTGGCTCACCGAACTCGCCGCCCACCGGGCGAGCGCGGCGGTGAAGTCGGAGCTGCGGGGGCGGCTCCTGGAGCGGGCGACCGCGCTCGGTCCCGGCTGGCTGGGCGGACAGCGCACCGGCTCCCTGGTCGCCCTGGCCACCCGGGGAGTCGACGCCCTCGACGACTATTTCGCACGCTACCTCCCCCAGCTGGGGCTCGCGGTGGTCGTGCCGGTCGCGGTGCTGGCGCGGATCGTCACCGAGGACTGGGTGTCGGCGGCCATCGTCGTCGGCACCCTCCCGCTGATCCCGGTCTTCATGGTGCTGATCGGCTGGGCCACCCAGTCGCGGATGGACCGTCAGTGGCGGCTGCTGTCCCGGCTGTCCGGGCATTTCCTGGACGTCGTCGCGGGGCTGCCCACGCTGAAGGTGTTCGGGCGGGCCAAGGCGCAGGCCGAGTCCATCCGGCGGATCACCGGCGAGTACCGCCGGGCGACCATGCGGACGCTGCGGATCGCCTTCATCTCGTCCTTCGCGCTGGAACTGCTGTCGACCCTCTCGGTGGCCCTGGTCGCCGTGGCGATCGGCATGCGGCTCGTGCACGGCGAGATGGACCTGTACATCGGCCTCGTCATCCTGGTCCTCGCGCCCGAGGCGTATCTGCCGCTGCGCCAGGTCGGCGCGCAGTACCACGCGGCCGCCGAGGGGCTCGCTGCCGCCGAGGAGATCTTCGCCGTGCTGGAGACGCCGGTCCCGGCCTCCGGCACGACCGAGGTCCCTCAGGGCGCGCTGGCCTTCGAGGAGGTGACCGTCCGCCACCCGGGCCGCGCGACCGACGCCCTGTCCGCAGTGTCGTTCACCGTCGCGCCGGGGGAGACCGTCGCGCTGGTCGGCCCGAGCGGCGCGGGCAAGTCGACCCTGCTGCACACCCTGCTGGGCTTCGTACGGCCCACCGGGGGCCGGGTGCGGATCGGGGGAGCCGACCTCGCCGACCTCGACCCGGAGCAGTGGCGGTCACGGATCGCCTGGGTGCCGCAGCACCCCCACCTGTACGCCGGGACGATCGCGGAGAACGTACGGCTGGCACGTCCCGACGCCGACGAGGCGGCCGTACGGCAGGCGCTGGCGGACGCGGGGGCGCTGGACTTCGTGGCCGCGCTGCCCGAGGGGATCGACACCGTCCTGGGCGAGGACGGCAGCGGCCTGTCCGCGGGCCAGCGCCAGCGTCTCGCCCTGGCCCGCGCCTTCCTCGCCGACCGTCCCGTCCTGCTGCTCGACGAGCCCACGGCGGCGCTCGACGGCGCGACGGAGGCGGAGATCGTGACGGCCGTACGGCGGCTGGCGGCCGGCCGGACGGTCCTCCTGGTCGTCCACCGGCCGGCGCTGCTGGGCGTGGCGGACCGGATCGTACGGCTGCCGGAACCCACCGACGCCGGCCCCCGCCGGCCGGCCGCCGGGACCCCGGCCGCCCCCACCCCGCCGGAGGCGCCGGCCCCCGGCACCCCGGCCGCCGCCGGGACCGCCCCCGTCGCCTCCGGGCAGCGGGTGCTCGCCCGGGTCCGGGGCATGGCGGGTCCCCGCCGTGGCCGGCTCGCTCTCGCGCTGCTGCTGGGCGCTCTGGCCCTCGGCAGCGCCGTCGGGCTGATGGCCACCTCGGGGTGGCTGATCTCGCGCGCCTCGCAGCAGCCGCCGGTGCTCTACCTGATGGTGGCGGTGACGGCGACCCGCGCCTTCGGTATCGGCCGGGCGGTGTTCCGGTACGCGGAGCGGCTGGTGTCGCACGACGCCGTGCTGCGGATGCTCGCCGACACCCGGGTCGCGGTGTTCCGGCGTCTGGAGCGGCTGGCGCCCGCCGGGCTGCGCACCACCCGCCGCGGCGATCTGCTGACGCGGCTGGTCGCCGACGTGGACGCCCTCCAGGACTACTGGCTGCGCTGGCTGCTGCCCGCCGCTGCCGCCGCCGTCGTGTCGGTCGGGTCGGTGGCGTTCACGGCGTGGCTGCTGCCTCAGGCGGGCGCGGTGCTCGCCGCCGGGCTGCTCACGGCCGGGGTGGGCGTCCCGCTGATCACCGGCGCGGTGGCCCGCCGGGCCGAACGCCGGCTGGCCCCCGCCCGGGGCGTGCTCGCCACCCGTACCGCCGACCTGCTGACCTGCACCGCCGAACTGACCGTCGCGGGCGCCCTGCCCGCCCGCCGGGCCGAGGTACGGGCCGCCGACGGCGTGCTCACCCGGATCGCCTCGCGGGCCGCCACGGCCACCGCCCTGGGCGACGGGCTGACCGCCCTCGTCTCCGGACTGACCGTGGCCGCCGCGGCGCTCGTGGGCGCCCAGGCGGTCGCCGCCGGGCGGCTGGACGGCGTGACCATGGCGGTGGTCGTGCTGACCCCGCTGGCCGCCTTCGAGGCCGTCCTGGGGCTGCCGCTCGCCGTGCAGTACCGCCAGCGGGTCCGCAGGAGCGCCGAGCGGGTGTACGAGGTGCTGGACTCCCCCGACCCGGTGCGCGAGCCGGAGCGGCCCCGGCAGGCGCCCGCGGCGCCGTTCCCGCTCACCGTCCGGGGGCTGACCGCCCGGCACGCCGGGCAGGACCGGGACGCGCTCACCGGGGTCGACCTCACGCTGGGACAGGGGCGCAGGATCGCCGTGGTGGGGCCCTCCGGCTCCGGCAAGACGACCCTCGCCCAGGTGCTGCTGCGCTTCCTGGACGCCGACGAGGGCTCCTCGTACACGCTCGGCGGGGTGGACGCCGCCGCCCTGGACGGCGACGACGTACGCCGTCTGGTCGGGCTGTGCGCCCAGGACGCGCATCTCTTCGACAGCTCGGTGCGCGAGAACCTGCTGCTGGCGCGGAAGGGCGCGAGCGAGGACGAACTGCGGGACGCGCTGGCGCGGGCCCGGCTGCTGGAGTGGGCGGACGGACTGCCCGACGGGCTCGACACCCTCGTCGGCGAGCACGGCGCCCGGCTCTCCGGCGGTCAGCGGCAGCGCCTGGCGCTGGCCCGCGCGCTGCTCGCCGACTTCCCCGTGCTGGTGCTCGACGAGCCCGCCGAGCACCTCGACCTGCCGACCGCCGACGCGCTCACCGCGGACCTGCTCGCCGCGACCGAGGGCCGTACCACCCTGCTCATCACCCACCGGCTGGCCGGTCTCGGGGCGGTGGACGAGGTGGTCGTCCTCGACGCGGGCCGGGTCGTGCAGCGCGGCACGTACGCGGAACTGGCGGCCGTGGAGGGACCGTTGCGCGCGATGGTCGAAAGGGAGGCGGCGGCGGACCTTCTGGTGGGCGCGCAGCCGTCGGGTTGAGCCATCAGGGGTGAGGTGTCCCCCGGGCGTACGCCTCCGACAGGACCGGGGCCGCCGGCCGGGTCACGATCGCTGACATGCGCTCACTTCGCCGTCGTTCCCGGCTCGTCGTGGTCCTGCTGTGCGGGGCGGCCCTGCTCGCGGCCCGTCCCACGGCCGCCGACGGGGAGCCCGGCGACGGGGACGGCGCGGACTCCGGGCTCAGTACGCGGGTGGCGCGGCTGTACGAGGACGCGGCCGCGGCCACCCGGCGCTACGAGACGGGGCGGCGCGCGGCGGAGGCGAAGCAGGCCGAGGTCCGGCGGCTGGAGGAACTCCTCGGCCGGGAGCGGCGGGAGACCGCGGTGCTGCGCGAGGACCTGGGCCGTATCGCCCGTGCCCAGTACCGCGCCGGGGGCGGGCTCCCGGTGGTCGCGCAGATGCTGCTGGCAGCCGATCCGGAGCGGCTGATGCGCGGTCAGCACCTGTTCTCCCAGGCGAATCTGGCCGTCGACAACGCGCTGGAGAAGAGCCGGCGGGCCGAGACCCGGCTGGCCGCCGACGAGGCGCGGGCCGTCGAGGTCTGGCGGGAGGTCGAGCGCAGGCGGGTCGAGCTCGCCGGCCTGAGGCAGGGCATCGAGGACACGCTGGAGCAGGCGCGGTGGGCGTTGCAGGGGCAGGCGGACGCCTCGGTGGCCGCGGGTGCGTGCCGTGGTGCCGTACGGCTCGACCAGCCGCCCGCGCGGGTCACGGGCGACTGGGTCACCCCGGTGGAGACGTACACCCTGTCGGCGGGCTTCGGCAGTGGAGGTGACCGCTGGGTGAACCGGCACACCGGGCAGGACTTCGCGGTGCCGATCGGGACGCCCGTGCGGGCGGTCGGCGCGGGGCGTGTGGTGCGGGTGGCGTGCGGGGGCGCGTTCGGCATCCAGGTGGTGATCCGGCACGCCGACGGCTACTGCACCCAGTACGCCCATCTCGCCGCCGTGACGGTCGACCAGGGGGAGCGGGTGACGGCCGGGCAGTGGATCGGCCAGTCCGGTACCTCCGGCAACTCCACCGGACCGCATCTGCACTTCGAGGTGCGGGTCACGCCCGAGCTGGGCTCGTCGGTCGACCCGGTGCCATGGCTGGCGGAACGCGGTGTGCCGGTCGCCTAGGCGGGCGCGGGCCGCCTACCGCCGTTCGGCGATCAGCCGCTCGATGACCACGGCGACCCCGTCCTCGTTGTTGGCGACCGTCTGCCCGGAGGCGGCGGCGATCACGTCCGGGTGCGCGTTGCCCATGGCGTACGAGCGGCCCGCCCAGGTCAGCATCTCGACGTCGTTGGGCATGTCCCCGAACGCGACGACCTCCTCGTGGGAGATCCCGCGCTCGGCACAGCACAGGGCGAGCGTGCTGGCCTTGGAGACGTCCGGGCCGCTGATCTCCAGCAGGGCGCTGGGGCTGGAGCGGGTGACGTTGGCGCGGTCGCCGATGGCGAGGCGGGCCAGGGTGAGGAAGGCGTCCGGGTCGAGCGTGGGGTGGAACGCGAGGATCTTCAGCACCGGCTCACCGGCGGCGAGGCCGTCCGGCGCCAGCAGCTCCTCGGCGGGCGCGAGGTGGTCCGGGACCTCCATGTGCATCCTCGGGTACTCCGGCTCCTGGTGGAAGCCGTACGTCTGCTCGATCGCGTACATCGTGCCGGGCGCCGCGTCGCGCAGCAGCCGTACGGCGTCCAGCGCGTTGTTCCGCTCCAGCTCGCGCACCTTCACGAACCGGTGGGTGCCGGGGCCGCCGTGCAGATCGACCACGGCGGCGCCGTTGCCGCAGATCGCCAGGCCGTGGCCGTGGACGTGCTCACTGACGACGTCCATCCAGCGGGCGGGGCGGCCGGTGACGAAGAAGACCTCGATGCCCGCCTCCTCGGCGGCGGCGAGGGCGTCGACCGTGCGCGGGGACACCGACTTGTCGTCGCGCAGCAGCGTGCCGTCGAGGTCGGTGGCGATCAGCCGCGGCGGGAGGGCCGGGGCCGGGGTCTCGGGCTGTCGAGTCGCTGAGGTCACCCGGCCATTCTCCCGCATATGCCCGCACGGCCGTGCGAGAGCTCGCACACATGAGACACGGGAAAGGCTCGGGCGGCCGGTCCTCGCGGTCGGCGACCGGCCGTCGGCGTCAGCCGAGTTGGGCCGGCGCCTCCATGGCGATCTGCTCGAAGACCTTCTCGTCCGCGGCGAAGTCGGAGTCCGGGATGGGCCAGTGCAGCACCAGCTCGGTGAAGCCCAGCTCCTGGTGCCGTCCCGCGAAGTCGACGAAGGCGTCCAGCGACTCCAGCGGACGGCCGCGGTCCGGGGTGAACCCGGTGAGCAGGATCTTCTCCAGCCCGTTCACGTCCCGGCCCTCGGCGGCACATGCCTCGGCCAGCTTCCCGATCTGACCGCGAATGGCCTGAACCGACTGCTCGGGGGTGCCGTTCTCGTACAGCTTGGGGTCGCCGGTGGTCACCCACGCCTGACCGTGCCGGGCAGCGAGCCGCAGTCCGCGCGGCCCGGTCGCCGCGACGGCGAAGGGCAGCCGGGGGCGCTGGACACAGCCGGGGATGTTGCGCGCCTCGTGCGCCGAGTAGAACGCGCCCTCGTGGGAGACGGAGTCCTCGGTGAGCAGCCGGTCGAGCAGCGGAACGAACTCGGCGAACCGGTCGGCCCGCTCGCGCGGGGTCCACGGCTCCTGGCCGAGGGCGGTGGCGTCGAAGCCGGTGCCGCCCGCGCCGATGCCCAGGGTCACCCGGCCGCCGGAGATGTCGTCGAGGGAGATCAGGTCCTTGGCGAGGGTCACCGGGTGCCGGAAGTTCGGCGAGGTCACCAGGGTGCCCAGCCGCAGCCGGTCGGTGACGGCCGCGGCGGCGGTGAGCGTCGGGACCGCACCGAACCAGGGGCCGTCGCGGAAGCTGCGCCAGGACAGATGGTCGTAGGTGTAGGCCGTGTGGAAACCGAGCTGCTCGGCCCGGATCCACGCCGAACGGCCCCCTTCGTTCCAGCGGCGGTACGGGAGGATCACGGTGCTCAGGCGCAGACTCATGTCATCGAGCGTATGCGGACGCCGGTGTTTCACGTGAAACAGTCACCGCACGCGACCGGCCAGCCACGGACTGAGGCGCATCGGGAGGTGCTCCTTGTGTACCCGGTCGCCCGGCAACGGCACCATCAGCGTGTGGCTCGGCGGGAAGCGGCGTGCGCTGACCCAGGCGTGACCCTCGTAGAGGGCACGGAGGAAGGCGGGGACGTCGTCGCGGTCCACGTCGGGGCATTCCACGCCGTCGACGGTGATGAGCGCGTCGTCGTCCGGGTAGAGCCGTACGCTCACGGCGGGCCGGCCGCCCAGTTCGACGTAGGCCTCGTGGGGCAGCGAGCCGTCCGGGTCGGTGGTGACGCCGACGCCCGCGGCCGTGCGGCGGGAGGTGCGGTCGGCGCCGATGTCGTGGGTGACCTCGACAGCGAGGCCGTAGGTGTCGGCGATCGCGCGGAGCGCGGTGACGGCGGCCTCGGTGGTGGGGAGGTGATCCATGGCGCCGATCATGCAGGGTCAGTGCGCCTCGGGGAACCGCACGTACTGCGGCGGGACGGCCTTCGTCAGCCACACCCCGTTGGCACTGAGGTGGAAGACATGGCCGTCGCGGTGCATGGCGCCGGCGTCCACGGAGAGGACGACGGGGCGTCCCCGGCGGGCTCCGACGCGGGTCGCGGTCTCCCGGTCGGCCGAGAGGTGCACGTCGTGCCGGTTCATCGGTCGCAGCCCCTCGGCCCGGATGGCGTCCAGGGAGCGGGCCACGGTCCCGTGGTAGAGGTACGCCGGCGGGGTCGCCGGGGGCAGCCCGAGCTCCACCTCGATGCTGTGGCCCTGGCTGGCGCGGATCCGGGTGCCCTCGATCGCGAAGCGCTTCTTGTCGTTGGTGGCGACGACATGGTCCAGCTCGTCCCGGGTGAAGCGGAAGCCGTGTGCGGCGCAGGCCGCGATCAGCTCGTCGATCTCGACCCAGCCGGCCTCGTCGAGGGTGAGGCCGAGGCGTTCGGGCTGGTGGCGCAGATGTTTGGAGAGGTACTTCGACACCTTCACGGTGCGTCTGGGGTCCATGTCCTCAGCATGACGGGGGAGACGTGGATCACGCATTTTCTTTTGGACCCCAGGTTTGATCCACAACCAACAGTAGTTATCCACAGGCGAGTTGGCGTTTCTGTGGACAACTGGCTGCCCGGCTCAGATCTTTCGCCAAGGCCAACCGACGAGGCGATACTTGAGGCCGGACGGTCCAAGTCACCTCATACCGGCGGCCGCACCCGGGCGAGCGCCCTCAACACCCTGGGCGCGAAGCGTGACAGAGCGTGCGCTCCGCGCGCCTCCGGCGTCACCGGGACCACGGCCTCGTCGCGGGCGACGGCGCGCAGGATCGCGTCCGCGACCTTCTCCGGCGGGTAGTTGCGCAACCCGTACGCGCGCGTGGCCCGCTTCTGGCGGCGCTTCTCCTCCGCCGCGTCGACGCCCACGAAGGTGGCCGTGGCCGTGATGTTCGTGTTCACCAGTCCGGGACAGATCGCCGTAACGCCGATGCCCCGACCGGCCAGTTCGGCCCGCAGGCACTCGCTCAGCATCAGCACGGCCGCCTTGGAGGTGCTGTAGGCGGGCAATGCCCTGGACGGCTGAAAGGCCGCGGCGGAAGCGGTGTTGACGATGTGACCGCCCTGGCCGCGCTCGGCCATCCGCCCGCCGAAGAGCCGGCACCCGTGGATGACCCCCCACAGGTTGACGTCCAGCACCCGGCGCCAGTCCTCGGAGGTGGTGTCGAAGAACGAACCCGAGAGCCCCACCCCCGCGTTGTTCACCAGCAC
Organism: Streptomyces sp. NPDC005811; assembly: GCF_040630405.1. NCBI lineage: Bacteria > Bacillati > Actinomycetota > Actinomycetes > Kitasatosporales > Streptomycetaceae > Streptomyces > Streptomyces sp. NPDC005811. The sequence goes on along the minus strand of NZ_JBEXXK010000007.1, from coordinate 27,355 downwards.
GTCCAACACCCCGTACTCGGCGTGCACCTTGGCCGCGAGCTTCTCCATCTCCTGTTCGTCGGAGACGTCCACGGTCTCCGCCCAGGCCTCCGGGGCGCCGATCAGCCGGGCCGTCCCGGCGGTGTGGGCCGCGCTCTCCGGGTCCCGGTCGACGGCGATCACCCGCGCCCCGGCCTCGGCGAACGCGAGCGCCGTGGCCCGCCCGATACCGCTGCCCGCACCCGTCACCAGCACCAACTGCCCGCCGAACCGCTCGGCATGGCGCCCCGTGGCCTGCGGCTCCGGCACCCCCGTGGCCTCGACGGACGTGACGAAATCCGTGATCCAGGACGCGATCCGGTCGGGGCGCGTGCGTGGGACCCAGTGTTTCGCGGGAAGCTTGCGCCGGGTCAACCTCGGAACCCACTGCTCCAGTTCGTCGTAGAGCCGCTCCGACAGGAACGCGTCACCCGTGGGCGTGATGAGCTGTACGGGCACGTGCGCGTGCGCGTCCGGGCGCGGACGCCGCAGCCGGGTCCTCACGTTGTCCCGGTACAGCCAGGCGCCGTTGGCCGCGTCCGAGGACAGCGACGAGGTCGGGTAGCCGTCGCCCGGTACGTTCTCCACCCGGCGCAGGATCGCGGGCCAGCTCCTGCCGAGCGGTCCGCGCCAGGCGAGTTCGGGCAGGGCGGGCGTGTGCAGCAGATACACGTACCAGGACTTGGCGCCCTGGCCGAGGAGTTGACCGACCCGGCGTGGAGTGGGCCTGGTGAGGCGCTTGTTGATCCAGTGCCCGAAGTGGTCGAGGGACGGCCCGGACATCGAGGTGAAGGACGCGATCCGGCCCCTGGTGCGCTCGACGGTCACGAACTCCCAGGACTGCACCGAACCCCAGTCGTGCCCCACCAGGTGCACCGGCCGGTCCGGACTGACCGCGTCCACGACCGCCAGGAAGTCGTCCGTCAGCTTCTCCAGGGTGAACCCGCCCCGCAGCGGCCGCGGCGCGCTGGAGCGGCCGTGGCCCCGGACGTCGTACAGCACCACATGGAAGCGGCCGGCCAGCCGGCCCGCGACCTCGGACCACACCTCCTTGCTGTCCGGGTAGCCGTGCACCAGGACGACCACCGGCCGCCCGGGGTCCCCCAGCTCGGCCACGCACAGCTCTGTCCCGCCGGTCCGCACCCACCGCTCGCGCGCGCCCTGGAGCACCGTCACTCCCCCTCCGACTTGCGGTACGTGTCCGTAACTTGACTCCGCCGAATCTGGCACTTGTTAGAGAAAGCGTCAATAGGGCGGTCTGCGGCTCCTCGGACCGCCCGGGAGACAGCGGCCCCGTAACTCTCAAGAAGGGGGTCCCCCTACGGGCCCGTACATCTGAGGTCTGAGGCGAAGACGGCTCTGAGGTCTGACGATGTCCGTGGCGCGCGTCACTACATTCGAAGCTGTGACTGTGATCGCGACCGAAAGCCTGAGCAAGCGGTTCCCCCGGGTGACCGCGCTCGACCGGCTGTCCGTGGACATCGGACCCGGTGTGACCGGACTCGTCGGGGCCAACGGCGCCGGCAAGTCCACGCTCATCAAGATCCTGCTGGGTCTCTCGCCCGCCACCGAGGGCCGCGCCCATGTGCTCGGCCTCGACGTGGCCAGCCAGGGCGCCGCCATCCGCGAGCGGGTCGGCTACATGCCGGAGCACGACTGCCTGCCGCCCGACGTCTCGGCCACCGAGTTCGTCGTGCACATGGCCCGCATGTCCGGCCTGCCGCCCACCGCCGCACGCGAGCGCACCGCGGACACCCTGCGCCACGTGGGGCTGTACGAGGAGCGCTACCGCCCCATCGGCGGCTACTCCACGGGCATGAAACAGCGCGTCAAGCTCGCCCAGGCCCTGGTGCACGACCCGCAGCTGGTGTTCCTCGACGAGCCGACCAACGGCCTGGACCCGGTGGGCCGCGACGAGATGCTCGGCCTCATCCGCCGCATCCACACCGACTTCGGCATCTCGGTCCTGGTCACCTCCCACCTCCTCGGCGAACTCGAGCGCACCTGCGACCACGTCGTGGTCGTCGACGGCGGCAAGCTCCTGCGCTCCAGCTCCACCACCGACTTCACCCAGACCACCACCACCCTGGCGATCGAGGTCACCGACACCGACGCCCACCCGGACGGCACCGGCGCGGTCCGCGAGGCGCTCACCGCGCGCGGGGTGGAGATCGTGGAATCCGGCACGGGCCTGCCCGGCGCCGGCCACATCCTGCTGCTGACCGCCCAGGGCGAGGAGACCTACGACCTCGTCCGTGACGTGGTCGCCGACCTCGGACTCGGTCTGGTCCGCATGGAACAGCGCCGGCACCACATCTCCGAGGTCTTCACCGACGCGGACCGCGCGACGCGGGACAGCGACCGGGCGGACAGCGACCCGAAGGACAGCGACCCGACCAGGAAGGAGGCCGTCGGCCATGGCGGTTGACCAGCCCGTCACCACCCCCACCGGGGACCAGACCCGCATCCACAACATCGGCTACCGCAGCTACGACGGCCCCCGCCTCGGCCGCGCCTACGCCCGCCGCTCCCTCTACTCGCAGTCCCTGCGCGGCGCCTACGGCCTCGGCCGCTCGGTGAAGTCCAAGGTGCTGCCCATGCTGCTGTTCGTGGTGATGTGCGTGCCCGCGGCCATCATGGTCGCCGTCGCGGTCGCCACGAAGGCCAAGGAACTCCCCGTCGACTACACGCGCTACGCGATCATCATGCAGGCCGTCATCAGCCTGTACGTCGCCTCGCAGGCGCCCCAGTCCGTCTCCCGCGACCTGCGGTTCAAGACCGTCCCGCTGTACTTCTCCCGGCCCATCGAGACCGCGGACTACGTACGCGCCAAGTTCGCGGCGCTGGCCTCGGCGCTGTTCGTCCTCACCGCCGCCCCCCTCCTCGTGCTCTACGTCGGCGCGCTGCTGGCCAAGCTCGACTTCGCCGACCAGAGCAAGGGATTCGCCCAAGGACTCGTCTCCGTGGCCCTGCTCTCCCTGCTCTTCGCCGGCATCGGCCTGGTCATCGCCTCGGTGACCCCCCGCCGCGGCTTCGGCATCGCGGCCGTCATCGCCGTCCTGACCATCTCCTACGGCGCCGTCTCCACGCTCCAGGCCATCGCCGACTCCCAGAACAGCACCGACGCGGTCCCCTGGATCGGACTGTTCTCGCCGGTCACGCTCATCGACGGAGTCCAGTCCGCGTTCCTCGGCGCCCACTCCGCCTACCCCGGCGCCATCGGCCCGAGCACCGGTGAGGGCGTGGTCTTCCTCGCCGTCACCCTCGGCCTGATCGCCGCCAGCTACGGCCTCCTGATGCGCCGCTACCGGAAGGTGGGCCTGTGACCACGCTCCACATCGACCATGTCTCCCGCTGGTTCGGCAACGTGGTCGCCGTCAACGACATCACCATGACCATCGGCCCCGGAGTCACCGGCCTGCTCGGCCCCAACGGCGCCGGGAAGTCCACCCTGATCAACATGATGGGCGGCTTCCTCGCTCCCTCCACCGGCACCGTCACCCTCGACGGACAGCAGGTCTGGCGCAACGAGGCCATCTACCGGCACATCGGCATCGTCCCCGAGCGCGAGGCGATGTACGACTTCCTCACCGGCCGCGAGTTCGTCGTCGCCAACGCCGAACTGCACGGCCTCGGCGACAAGGCGGCCCAGCGGGCCCTGGCCACGGTGGAGATGGAGTACGCGCAGGACCGCAAGATCTCGACCTACTCCAAGGGCATGCGCCAGCGCGTGAAGATGGCCAGTGCCCTCGTCCACGACCCCTCGCTGCTCCTGCTCGACGAGCCCTTCAACGGCATGGACCCGCGCCAGCGCATGCAGCTCATGGATCTGCTGCGGCGCATGGGGGACGAGGGCCGCACCGTGCTGTTCTCCTCCCACATCCTCGAAGAGGTCGAGCAGCTCGCCCGGCACATCGAGGTCGTCGTCGCCGGACGGCACGCGGCCAGCGGTGACTTCCGCAGGATCCGCCGTCTGATGACCGACCGACCGCACCGCTATCTGGTGCGCTCCAGTGACGACCGCGCCCTCGCGGCCGCACTGATCGCCGACTCGTCGACCTCCGGCATCGAGGTGGACCTGGCCGAGGGCGCGCTGCGCATCCAGGCCGTCGACTTCGGCCGTTTCACCGCACTGCTGCCGAGGGTCGCCAGGGACCACGGCATCCGGCTGCTGGCGGTCTCGCCGTCCGACGAGTCCCTCGAGTCCGTGTTCTCGTACCTGGTCGCGGCGTAGGAGGCCGAAGATGTACGACCCCACAGTCGCCCGGCTCACCTACCGGGCCCTGCTCGGCCGCCGTCGGGCCCTCATCCTGGGCGCCCTGCCCCTGCTGCTGATCGTGATCTCCGTGGTCGTGCGGGCCCTGACCGGCGCCGACGACCAGACGGCCGCCGACCTGCTGGGCGGGCTCGGGCTGGCCACGATGGTGCCGATCATCGGTGTCATCGCCGGGACCGGAGCGATCGGCCCGGAGATCGACGACGGCTCGGTGGTGTACCTGCTGTCCAAGCCGATCAAGCGGCCGACGATCATCTTCACCAAACTGATCGTGGCGATCGCGGTGACGATGGTGTTCTCGGCGCTGCCGACGCTGATCGCCGGGTTCATCCTCAACGGCAACGGCCAGCAGATCGCCGTGGCCTACACGGTCGCGGCCCTGGTCTCCTCCATCGCCTACGCGGCCCTCTTCCTGCTGCTGGGCACGGTGTCCCGGCACGCGGTGGTCTTCGGGCTCGTCTACGCCCTGGTCTGGGAGGCCCTGTTCGGCTCCCTGGTGCCGGGCGCGCGCACCCTCAGCGTCCAGCAGTGGTCGCTGGCCGTCGCCCACAAGGTGGCCGGCGGGGACCTGGTCACCTCGGACGTCGGACTGACGACGGCGACCGTGCTGCTGGTCGTGGTGACCGTCCTGGCCACCTGGTACGCGGGACAGAAGCTCCGGGCGCTGACCCTGGCGGGCGAGGAGTAACAGGGACGGGGGTGCCGCCATCGTCGCTCTTGACGGTGGCTTCACCCCCTCCCGGGCACACTGGGCCGAAGGATTGCGGCCCATCAGAAGGGCAGGAGGCCGGGATGGCAGACAAGACGTCACAGCGCGGCGGTCGCGAGGAATCCGATGACGAGATCTGGGACGACCTGGTCCTGGACGAGGACTTCGTCCGGGCCGCCGAGACGTCCGAGCCGTCCGCCCGGGCCCGGATGCTCGCCGCGCGCTGGCGGGCCCAGGAGCCCGAGCCGCAGCCGTGGCGCTCCGACGAGCCGCCCGCCGGCTGGTTCTTCAGCAAGGCCCGCCGTCGCAGGTGGCGCCGCCGATAGCACACCTGTTTTATTCGGTGGCGCCCGACTCGTCCACCGGGCAGAGTGGTTGTCGTCCACCACGAGCTGGGAGAGGAGCGGGGCGATGTCCATGCACGGCAGTACGTCCGGCTCCCGACAGGGCAGCCGGCGGCGGGCTTCGGAGTAGTTACCCCTCCAAGAAGCCCCGTTCGCACGGGGAGTTGCCCGGGGCGGCCGCTTCGAGCACGCGATGTCGCTCTCGCGTGGGCCGCCCACCCGGAGGATTGGCCGAGTGGCAAGGCACCGGTTTGCTAAACCGCGGTCGGGTGGAAAAGCCCGCGCACGTTCGATCCGTGCATCCTCCGCAAAGACATTGAACGCAGGACGAGTGGACCCACCAGGGGCGCGGGGCTGTATCGATGTGCGGCTCCGCCGCGTGGGCGCGACCAGCCACAACGGCGCCGCACCCACACCACAACCTCAGCCCAGCAGACGCTCCACGACCACCGCGACCCCGTCCTCCTCGTTGGAGGACGTCACCTCGTCGGCGACGGCCTTCAGCTCCTCGTGGGCGTTGGCCATGGCCACTCCCCGCGAGGCCCACGCGAACATGGGAAGGTCATTGGGCATGTCGCCGAAGGCGATGGTCTCGGCGGCCTTCACACCCAACCGGCGAGCCGCCAGGGAAAGCCCCGTGGCCTTGGAAAGGCCCAGCGGCAGCAGCTCCACGATGCCCTCACCGGCCATCGCGACGGTCACGAAACCCCCCGCGGCCCGGCGAGCGGCCTCGGCCAGCTCGTCGTCCGTGAGGGTCGGATGCTGTACGTAGATCTTGCTCAGCGGGGCGGCCCACAGATCGGACGCGTCCGTGAACGGCGTCGAGGGCAGCCTGCCGGTGACCGAGTAACCCGGCCCGACCAGCACATCGCCGTCCAGTCCGTCCCGGCTCGCCGCCAGGTACAGCGGGCCGACCTCCGCCTCGATCTTCGCGAGAGCCACCCCGGCGAGCTGCCGGTCCAGGGTCACCGAGGTCAGCAGACGGTGCGCGCCGGCGTCGTACACCTGCGCGCCCTGGCCGCAGACCGCGAGGCCCTCGTAGCCGAGGTCGTCGAGGATGTGCCGGGTCCAGGGGACCCCGCGGCCGGTGACGACGATGTGCGCCGCCCCCGCCGCGGTGGCGGCGGCGAGCGCGTCACGGGTGCGTCGCGAGACCGACTCGTCGGAGCGCAGGAGCGTTCCGTCGAGGTCGGTCGCGATCAGCCGGTAGGGGAACCCGCCGGAGGGAGACGCGGTGCTCACTTGGCGGTCGGCTCCAGGACCTCTCGGCCGCCGAGGTAGGGGCGCAGCACCTCGGGCACCCGCACCGAACCGTCGGCCTGCTGGTGGTTCTCCAGGATGGCGACGATCGTGCGCGGGACGGCGCACAGGGTGCCGTTGAGCGTGGCCAGGGGGCGGACCTGCTTGCCCTCGCGGAGGCGGATCGACAGCCGGCGGGACTGGAACTCGGTGCAGTCCGAGGTCGAGGTCAGCTCGCGGTACTTGCCCTGGGTCGGGATCCACGCCTCGCAGTCGAACTTGCGGGCGGCCGAGGAGCCGAGGTCACCGGTCGCGACGTCGATCACCCGGAACGGCAGCTCCAGCGAGGTCAGCCACTGCTTCTCCCACTCCAGCAGACGCTGGTGCTCCGCCTCCGAGTCGTCGGGGTGGACGTAGGAGAACATCTCGACCTTGTCGAACTGGTGGACGCGGAAGATGCCCTTGGTGTCCTTGCCGTGCGAACCGGCCTCGCGGCGGAAGCAGGGCGAGAAGCCCGCGTAGCGCAGCGGAAGGCGCTCGGCGTCGATGATCTCGTCCATGTGGTACGCGGCGAGCGGGACCTCGGAGGTGCCGACCAGATAGAGGTCGTCCTTGTCGAGGTGGTAGACGTCCTGGGCCGCCTGGCCGAGGAAGCCGGTGCCCGCCATCGACTGGGGGCGGACCAGGGCCGGGGTCAGCATCGGCGTGAAGCCGGCCGCCGTGGCCTGCGCGATCGCCGCGTTGACCAGGGCCAGCTCCAGCAGCGCGCCCACGCCGGTCAGGAAGTAGAAGCGGGAGCCGGAGACCTTCGCGCCGCGCTCGACGTCGATCGCGCCGAGCAGCTGGCCGAGCTCCAGGTGGTCCTTGGGCTCGAAGCCCTCGGCGCCGAAGTCACGGATCGTGCCGTGCGTCTGGAGGGTGACGAAGTCCTCCTCGCCGCCCACGGGCACGCCGGGGTGGACGAGGTTGCCGAGCCTGAGCAGCAGCTCCTGGGTCTCGGTGTCGGCCGCGTCGCGCTCGGCGTCCGCCGCCTTGACGTCGGCCTTGAGCTGCTCGGCGCGCTTCAGGAGCTCGGTCTTCTCCTCGGCGGAGGCCTTGGGGATCAGCTTGCCGAGCGACTTCTGCTCGTTGCGCAGTTCGTCGAAGCGGACGCCGGACGACCTGCGTCGCTCGTCGGCGGACAGGAGAGAGTCGACGAGCGCGACGTCCTCTCCACGGGCGCGCTGGGACGCGCGCACACGGTCGGGGTCCTCACGGAGCAGGCGAAGGTCAATCACGTGGTCAAGGCTACCGGTGCGTGGTTGCGGCTCACGACTCCCTATTCCGAATCGTGCGCCGGATGTCCCGCATCGCGACGTACGTACCGTTATGAGGGAATTGCCGAACGTGTCAAGGAAAAGTGTCTCACTCCCTGGGACGGGTCAGGTGACGGGCGCCGCGTTGACTCGATTTCCTTGCGCGGGACGGGACTTGGTGACTCGGTTGTCCACAGGGATCCACACCCCGAGTGAGTTATCCACAGGGTGTGCGAAAAGTCTGTGGACATCGGAATGGATCATTCCGAGACGCCTCGACGACACGAGGAATTCCCGTCCCGGACGCCCACGACCCCCACTTTCGAGTGGAAATGCGTCGCCCCAAAGGATTGATCGAAGGAAACGGGTGGACGAAGGGTGATGTGCGCAGCTGTGGGCCCGCTTGGGCCCTCCAGGGCGATTTGTCGACTGGATGGCGCTTCGTTGTCGACTTGTCCCCAGGTCGAGAAGCCCACCTGTGGATAACTTCTGTGGATAACGAAAGCGGGCCTAGAACCGGCCGTCCTGGCAGCGCGCGACCCAGTCGGCCGCCGCCACGAACGCGCTGTCCGAGGTCCCGGTCAGCGGAGCGGGAACGTCCGCCGCGGTCGCGTCCGCGCGCGGGTACGAACCGAGGAAACGCACATCGCGGCAGATCCGCTTCAGCCCCATCAGCGCGTCCGCCACCCGGCGGTCGGTGATGTGCCCCTCGGCGTCGATGCAGAAGCAGTAGTTGCCGATGCCGGCGCCCGTCGGCCGGGACTGCAGCACCATCAGGTTGATGCCGCGGGTGGCGAACTCGCCCAGCAGATCGCGCAGCCCACCGGGGTGGTCGTCGCGCTGCCACAGCACGATCGACGTCTTGTCCGCGCCCGTCGGCGCCGCGGGCCGGGCGGGCCGGCCGACGAGCACGAACCGGGTCTGGGCGTTCTCGGCGTCGTGGATCCCGGTCTCCAGGGCGGTGAGGCCGTACCGGGAGGCCGCGAACTCGCCTGCGAAGGCGGCGTCGTAGCGGCCCTCCTGGACCAGCCGGGCGGCGTCCGCGTTCGAGGCGGCCGACTCCCAGACGGCTTCGGGGAGGTTCGCCTTCAGCCAGTTGCGCACCTGCGGCTGGGCGGCCGGGTGCGCGGAGACCGTCTTGATGTCCGCCAGCGTGGTGCCGGGCCGCACCAGCAGCGCGAAGGTGATCGACAGCAGCACCTCGCGGTAGATCATCAGCGGCTCGCCCGCGACCAGCTCGTCCAGGGTGGTGGTGATCCCGCCCTCGACGGAGTTCTCGATGGGCACGAACGCGGCCTCGGCCTCGCCCCCGCGCACCGCGTCGAGTGCCGACTGCACCGACACATAGGGGATCAGCTGCCGGGTGGCGGTCTCCGGAAGCGTGCGCAGGGCGACCTCCGTGAAGGTCCCCTCGGGGCCGAGATACGCATAGCTCGCTGGCATGACCTCACCCTAATGGCCGTAGGCGAACCACGGGCCGCTGTCTCACGAGCACCCCACCGACGAATGAATCCGCGTAACCCCGGGCGCACCCCTTGGACCGGACCGGAGGAACAGCGCGCCCCACGCGCCCCACCTCACCCTTCCAGCAACGCCTGCCCCACATATCCTCCCGCCGCCGCGCCACCGGGCACCGCGAAGAGGCCGCTCGACTCATGGCGGATGTACGTCGACAGGGCGTCCCCGCGGTCCAGCTTGCGCTGGACGGTGACGAAACCGCGCAGCGGGTCCGCCTGCCAGCAGACGAACAGCAGGCCCGCGTCGGGGGTGCCGTCCGGGTCGATGCCGTCGTGGAAGGAGAAGGGCCGCCGCAGCATGGCCGCGCCGCCGTTCTGATCGGGCCGGGTGATCCGGGCGTGCGCGTTGAGCGGGACGACAAGATCACCCTTCGCGTCGGTCTTCTCCAGGTCCATCGCGGTCGTCTCCCCACCCCCGGTCAGCGGCGCCCCGTCGGACTTGCGCCGCCCGATCACCTGCTCCTGCGCCGCGAGCGACAGCTTCTCCCAGTCGTCGAGGAGCATGCGGATACGGCGTACGACGGCGTAGGAGCCGTTCGCCATCCATGCGGGGTCCTTGGCGCTCTTCGCGGGGACGAAGATGCGCTCGTCGAAGTCGGACTCGGCCGGCTTGGGGTTGCGGGTGCCGTCCATCTGGCCCATCAGATTGCGGGCCGTCATGGGGTGGGCGGTGGCACCCGGGGTGCGGTTGAAGCCGTTCATCTGCCAGCGGACCTTGGCCGCGCCGCCGGCGTCCTTCTGGATCGCGCGCAGGGCGTGGAAGGCGACCAGGGCGTCGTCCGCGCCGATCTGCACCCAGAGGTCACCGTTGCTGCGGGTCTTGTCGAGCTGGTCGGAGGAGAAGTCGGGCAGCGGGTCCAGGGCGACCGGGCGCTGCTTCTCCAGACCGGTACGGGCGAAGAAGCTGTTGCCGAAACCGAAGGTGATCGTCAGCGAGGACGGTCCCGCGTCCCGGGCGATGTCCGTGTCGTCGTTCGGGGCCGCCTCGCCCGCCATCAGCAGACGGGCCGTCTCCGACCAGCGGCGCAGCAGTGCGGCGGCCTCCTTGCGGCCCGCACCGGCCGCGAGGTCGAAGGCCACCAGATGCCCCCGGGCCTGGAGGCCCTGGGTGATGCCGGGCTGGTGTTTCACGTGAAACGGCGCCTGCCCCGCGCCGACCGAGGACAGCGGGGTCGCCTGGGCGGGCGCCGCCGCATAACCCGCGGTCGCGCCGGCCGTCCCGAGCACCAGCCCGGTGGCACCGGCGGTGCCGAGCAGCTTGCGCCGGGTCAGCCGTGCCGCGCCCTCCTCGGAGGAGGGGACCGCCGGCTCATGGACTTCGGTGGTGGACTGGTCAGGCATGGTGCGGTTCAGCCGATCTGCGCGTTCTTGGAGACGGTCACCTGGTCGATGTCGGAGGTCCGCACGGTCACGGCGATCTTCCATTCGCCGGCCATGGGGATCTGCACCCCGTTCGCCGCCCAGTGGCCGGTGGTGATGTGGTCGGGGGCGACGGACAGCGGCCCGATGTTCTTGGCCTCGAGGGTGAAGGCGACCTTGACCTCGGGGACGTCGAAGCCGCGTCCGTTGGGCCGGGTCACATAGACGTGCATCTCGTTGGCGCCGGCCCGGGCGGGGTCGATGTCCACGCTGACGACGCCCTTGCCGTCGGTGCCGCCGGTGTCGAAGGACATGTCCAGCGTCAGGGCACCCGAGGTGGAGTCCGAGGAGTCGGAGGAAGAGGACGAGGAGGCGGACGACGAGCCGGCCTTGGCGGCCTCCAGCTCTGTACGGCCCGGCTCGGTCGAGGTCAGCACGGTGGTGACGGCGAGGAGCACGACGGCGACACCGGCCTCGGCGAGCACCGAGCGGCGCAGCCCGAAGCGGTGGGGGTCGCCGTCCCGCAGCCGCTTCTCCCGGGCGGTGTCCACGGCGGCCTGCTGCCGCGCGAGCTGGGCGGCCCGCCGCGCGTCACCGGCGTCCTTCGCGCTCCCGGCGCTCTTCGAGGCACCGGCCCCCTTCGAGCCCTCGGACTCACCGGCGCTCTCGGCCTCACCGGCCCGCGCGGGAGCGGTCACGTGCTCCTTGCCGGACTGCTCTTCCCCGGCTTCCCTGTCCTCCACGACCTCCACGACCTCCACGGCTTCCACGGCGACCCCCGCCGCGTCCCCCAGCCGGGCCGTCCACCGCCGGGAGATCCACGCGATGCCGACGAGGACGGCCACCAGGCAGATCTTCACCAGGAGCAGCTGGCCGTAGCGGGTCTCGGTGAAGGCCGACCAGGCGCCGAGCTGCCGCCAGGACTGGTAGACGCCGGTCGCGACCAGGGCGATGACGCTGCCGAACGCGACCTGGGAGAAGCGGTGGACCGCCCCGGCCTCGACGGGCCGGTCCGCGGGCGCCCGGTAGAGGGCGACGAGCAGCGCGGTGAGCCCGCCCAGCCAGGTGGCGACGGCCATCAGATGCAGGATGTCCACCGGCATCGCGATGCCCGGCTGCAGCCCGGTCGAGGCGTGCTCGGCCATGGCCCAGCTCGCCGCGAGCCCGGCGGCCACGACCGTCCCGCCGACCGCGAGCCCGAACGTGAGGTCCCGCTTCTCCTCTTCCTCGCGCTTGTCGTAGGCGCCGAACAGGACGGCGATGAACAGCGCCGCCGCGGCGAGCAGCAGCAGCCGGGAGACCAGCGCCGCGCCCGTCTTGGTCTGCAGGACCTGGCCGAGCAGCTCCAGGTCGAAGATGGCACCGACCTTGCCGGAGCTGGTGTAGGAGCCGCGCAGGAGCAGCAGGAACAGCGTGGCCGCGGTCATCGTGAGCCAGCCGGAGACCACCAGCCGCTGCAGCGCCCGTACCCCGCTGCCGCGCTGCCAGCAGGCCAGGACGAAGGCGGCGCCGCCGACCATCACGATGAAGCCGGCGTACGACATGTACCGCCCGAAGCCGTAGAGCCAGCCGACGACCCCGCCGCCGGCCGTCCGGTCGGAGACCGAGACGCTGGTCTTCGAGGGCGAGCCGATGGAGAAGGTGTAGGCGCCGGCGACGGGATGGCTGTCGGCGGACACCACCTGGTAGGTCACGGTGTACGTGCCGTCGGGCAGCCCCGCGTGCAGCTGGACGGCGTACGAGGTGCCGCTGGTGTTGGACGGTTTGCCCTCGTCGACCTCGGCGCCCTTGGGGTCGAGGACGTGCAGGGAGTCGTCGTTCAGGGAGACGGTCTCGGAGAAGGTCAGCGTCACCTGGGTGGGTGCCTTGTCGACCACCACTCCCTGCGCGGGGTCGCTGCCCGTCAGCGCGGCGTGCGCGGCGGCCGGTCCGGCACCGGCGAGAAGCGCGCCGGTGACCGCCAGGAACAGCAGCACGATCATCCGGACGCGGGGGGCGATGGTCGGCCTCACGGTGGTCCTTCCCTCAGTGGCCGGTCTTGGGGCTGTACACGGCCGACTCCACCGGGATCTCGACCTTCAGCGGGCCGGACTCGGCGAAGTGCAGTTCGACGTCGACCGTCTCGCCCTGCACCGGCTTGCGCTTCAGCTTCTCGAACATCAGATGGTTTCCCCCGCTCTTGAACACGAGTTGACCGTGCGCGGGCACCGCCAGCGAGGTGACCTCCTCCATCGAGGACCCGACGGTCTCGTGGAGGGTCACGCTGCCCGCGACGGCGCTGGTGACGGAGGTCAGTTCGTCCTTCGCGCCGCCCTTGTTGACGACGGTGAGGAAACCGGCGGCCATGGTGTCGGAGACGGGCTGCGGTATGTAGGCCGACGCGACGGAGAGTTCGGCCTTCCCGTCGGAGCCGCAGCCCGCGAGCAGGAACGCCCCGGCGATCACCGCCGCGGTGCCCGCCGTGGGGCGCCTCACGGGTTCTGCCCCTTCATGATCTTGGGCAGGTCCTTGGTGTAGTCGTCGACCGTGGCCTCCTCGCCGTACAGCAGATAGCCGCCGTTCGTCTTCGGGGAGAAGGCGATGACCTGGGTGCCGTGGGTGGAGACCATCTTGCCGTTCTTGTCCTTGTGCGGCGGCTCGACGGTGATGCCGACGGTGCGGGCGGCGGCCTGGATGGTGGCGAACTTGCCGGTGAGACCGACGACCTGCGGGTCGATGCCCTTGAGCCACTTGCCGAGCGCGGCCGGGGTGTCCCGGTCCGGGTCGGTGGTGACGAACACCACGCGCAGCTCGTCCTGGTCGGCCTGGGAGAGCTGCTTCTTGGCGACGGCGATGTTGCTCATCGTCAGCGGGCAGACGTCCGGGCAGTTGGTGTAGCCGAAGTAGATCAGCGTGGGGTGGCCCTCGGTCTCCTTGCGGAGGTCGTACGGCTTGCCCTGGGTGTCGGTGAGGACCAGGTCGGGCTTGGTGAAGGGCTGGTCGAGCACGGTCGCGGCCTGCTGCTTGCCGCTGTCCCCGGCGACGACGGCGACGGAGGTGTCGGCGCTGTCGCCGCTGCCGCAGGCGGAGAGGGTGAGGGTGGCGGCGGCGAGCAGCGCGGCCACGGCGAACGTCTTCTTGCGCATAGAGAAATGTCCCAGAGGTAGGAACTCCGGTACGCACCGGGCCCGTGTGTCCGTGCGGCTGCACGGGCTCCGGTGCGTACGGCAGTACGGGGCTGTACGGCGGTGGAGGCGGGGGCGGTCAGGCGTCGGACGTCGTACGGCGGCGTCCGGCGAGCACGCCGTAGGCCACCCCGGCGGCGCCGACGACAATGCCGACCACGCCGAGGACCCGGGCGGTGGTGTCGCTGCCGCCGGAGGAGTCGGCGGCGGCCTCGGTGGTCGCGGCGGCGGCCTTGGCGTCGTCGGAGGAGTCGGCGGAGTCGGCCGACTCGTCGGAGGCGTCCTCGGCGGTGGCCGCGCCGCCGTGGTGGTCCCCGGTGGCGGCGGACAGGGCGAGCACGGGTGCCGGGTTCTCCGGCTCCTCGGCGCCGTCCTCCTGGGCCTCGATCCAGCGCACGACCTCGCCGCCGGAGTAGGTCTGGATCGCCTTGAAGACCAGTTCGTCCGTGTCCTCCGGCAGGGCGCCCATGGAGACCGGGAACCGCTGGATGTAGCCGGGCTCGATGCCCTTGCCGTCGGCGGTCCAGGTGACCTTGGAGACCGCTTCGTTGATCTTCTGCCCGTGCACCTCGAGCGGCTCGGCGAGCTTGGTCTTGGTGACGACGGCCTTCCAGCCGGCGATCTTCTCCGGCATCACCGAGGCCAGCGGGTGGTCGGTCGGGAAGCTCACCTCGAGCTTGGTGGTCGAGGCGTCGTCGCGCTCGTTCGGAACGCGGAAGTTGACGAGGGCGTAGCCGCCCTTCGCGGCCGTGCCGTCCGGCTGCACGCTGACGTGCGCGAACGCGGGCGCGGACAGCAGGAGGGCGGTGGAACCGGCGACGGCAGCGGCGGCGGCGATACGAGAGGCCTGCATGGCGAGGAGCACTCCACTCCGGGTGAGGTCTGCGGTGAGGTCCGACGACGGGGCCGGACGGGGGAGGCGTACGCGACGGGCCGGAAGGGACCGGCGGGAAGCGCGCACACACGCGTGCCGCACGACAGCGGCCACCCCTCCCACGGAGTGCTGGTCGTGTCGCGTCAGGCAGCGAGGACGAGGACGGACCCGGCCGGCGGGCCGCGCCTGATCACCGTGTGCTGGAGTGCGCTGGTAGGGGGCCGCGGGGGCGCGAGAAAGGCGGTGCGGGGGAGCCGCGGCCCCGTGCCCGGTCCGGCCGGCAGCCCCGCGAGAAGGGCACGCGCCAGCGCGAACGCCCCGCGCAGGGACCGTACGAGCGCTCCCTCGGCGACCCCGTGCGCCGACAGTTCGATCAGCCGCCGCAGGGCGGAGTCGCCGCGCCGCAGCAGCCAGCCCGTGGCGAGGGCCGCGAGGAGGTGCCCGAGCACCATGGGCAGCGACGGCAGCAGGGACATGGCCGGACCGGCCGTGGACAGGGCGTCCGCCGGGTGGGTCATGGACCCCATCCCGCTCATGCCGGTCATGTCCGTGGCGTCGGCGGGGCTGTAGAGCCGGGCGTCGACGAGGATCTTCTGGGCCTGGGCGGGGCTGATCGCCGCCGCCGTCGCCCCGCACACCAGCCGGGCCGCCCGTGCGACGAGCGCCGCGTCGGACGCCGACACCGCGCCGGTGGTCGTGGTGGCGGTGTGCTGCCCGAGCCCGAACAGGGTGTGCAGCACGGTCTGTCCGACCGCGAGCAGCGCCACCATGCCCGGCAGTGAGCGCTCACGCCCGGCGAGCGGCACCACGACGGCCAGGGCGCCGAGGAAACCCGCGCCGAGCGTCCACAGCGGAACGGTGGCGCAGGAGGCCATGGTGTGCCCGGCCGCGGCCAGCACGACACAGACCGCGGTGAAGACCGCGGCCCGCAGCAGGCGGACCTCGTGGGGGGCAGTCATGGCCGCCTCATCATCGCACTGGCCTTACGGCCTCCCTACGGCAGGTCCATGTACGACGGACGCCTCCTGAGCACCACATACACCGATTCTTGTCATCCGTGCATCCCCCATATGGGCGGCATCACGCGGAATTCGCGCTTACACCGGCGTCCGGGCGGCAATACGTATCCGTATGTCGAGCCGCGGCCAGGAGGCTGGAGCATGAGCATCTGGTGGTCACTCCATCTGCGGCGCGAAGCCGCGAGTGTTCCGCTCGCCCGCCGTCTGCTGCTCGGGACCATGGAGACGGCGGGAGTCGATCCCGACGTGAGCTACGACCTCTCGGTCGCGCTGAGCGAGGCCTGCGCCAACGCCGTGGAGCACGGCGGGGAGTACGCGCGCGGCGGTCCTTCGGAGGCGTACCGGGTCACCGCCTATCTCGACGGCGAGAAGTGCCGGATCGAGGTGGCCGACTCCGGCCCCGGCTTCACCGCGGAGCGCCCCCCGCCCGCGCCGGTGCGCACGAGCATGGACGCCGAACAGGGCAGAGGCCTCTTCCTCATCCAGGAACTCGCCGATCATGTGCACATCGGCAACACCCCGGGGCGCGGCGGAGCGGTGGTCAGCTTCGACAAGATCCTGAAGTGGCGCAAGGACGCCCCGCTGATGGCCGTATGACATCCGCTCAGATCGGCGGAACGGCACGGAACTTCAGGTTCCTCAGCACTCACAGGTTCCTCTCAGCGTTCTTCCAGCCCGCTGATGGACTGCGTTCCTAATTTCCTGTTCATGACGGGAAACCACAAAGACACCAGCATCACCCGGCGCCGCGCTCTCGTGGTCACGGGTGGCACGGTCGCGGCCGGCGGACTCGCCGTCGCGGGCTACCAGGCGGCATTCGCCGACACCACCACGGACACCGAGGCGACCGCGGACGCCACCTCGACCAGCAGTGAGTGCATGACGCTGATGAGCAGCGTCACGGAAGGGCCCTACTACCTCGACGGTGCCTTGGTGCGCAAGGACATCACCGAAGGCAAGAGCGGCGTACCGCTGACCCTGCGGCTCACGGTCGTCGACGCCACCGACGGCTGCACCCCGGTCAAGGGCGCCGCGGTCGAGATCTGGCACTGCGACGCCTGGGGCTACTACTCCGGCTACACCACCGCCAACCCCGGCGGCTCCGCCCCCGCCGAGAGCGAGGACGGCTCCACCGCCAACGACAGCACCTATCTGCGCGGTTACCAGATCGCCAACGCCAACGGGGTCGTCAAGTTCGAGACGATCTTCCCCGGCTGGTACACGCCCCGCACCTGCCACATCCACGTCAAGGTGCACACCGGCGGCGAGAAGGAGGACGGCACCTACGAGGGCGGCAAGGTCAACTACACCGGCCAGTTCTTCTTCGACGACGCCATCGCCGAGGAGATCTTCACCCTGGAGCCGTACTCCAAGCACTCCGGCAGCTACACCACGCTCGACAACGACATGGTGTACGACGGCGGCGGTGCCTCCAGCGGCCTGCTGACCCTGAAGGCCGTCCACAAGAAGGACCCCTCCAAGGGCTACAAGGGCTTCCTGACCCTCGGCGTCGACCCGGACGCCGAGAGCACCGGCGCGGGCAGCGGAAGCGGCGGCGGCGACGCCGGCACCCCGCCGAGCGGCGCCCCGACGGGTGCCCCGCCGAGCGACGCGCCCACCGACTCCGCCACCACGTCCTCGTAAGGCGGGGTCATGACCAGCCGTGAGGACGACGTGCTCGCGCAGGCCGCCGTGGCCGCGCTGACCGGTCAGCTGGCCCTGGCTCCCAAGCCCGGCCTGCCCGACCCCCGTGACCTGGACGCCCGTGTCACCCGCAGAGACCACTGCGGGCTGCGCTGGTCGGCCAAGGCACTCGCACCAGGCCTTGCGGCGATGGCTGCCGCCGCCCGCCGCACCGGCGAACCCACACCCCGGCTCCGCGCGGAGCTCGGCGCCATAGGCCGCTGCACCGAACACTCGGTGGGCCTGGCCGGCGGCGGACACCGGGGCGCCCTGTGGACGCTGGGACTGCTGGTCGCCGCGGCCGCCCTCCACCCCCGCGCGCGGGGTGCCGAGGTCGCCCAGGCCGCCAAGCGGATCGCCGCGCACCCCGACAAGGGCGCACCACGGCGGCCGTCACGCGGTTCGACGGTCTCGGCGAAGTACGGCGCGGCCGGCGCCCGGGGCGAGGCACGCGCCGGGTTCCCTCATGTACGGCGGGCACTGGACGCCCTGGCCAAGGCACGCTCCGCCGGCGCGGGCGAGGCCGAGGCACAGCTGGACGCCCTGCTCACCGTCATGTCCACCCTCCAGGACTCCGAACTCCTGTACACGGCCGGCCCCCTGGGCCTGCGCCACGTCCAGGCGGGCGCCCGCGGAGTCCTGGAGGCGGGCGGCACGCACACGGACGAGGGCCGCGAGGCACTGACGTCCTTCGACTCGGATCTCCACGAACGGGGCTGGAGCCCCAGGGGCAGCGCGGGCCTGCTGGCAGGCGCCCTCTTCGTCGACTCCTTGCCGGACATCAGGGCGACCCCCTGAAGGGGAACCCTCGGAACGCAGCGATGGCCGGGCACCCCGTCGGTGCCCGGCCATCCCTTCACCCTCAGCCCTTCAGTGAAGCCATCCAGCTCTCCACCTCACCGGACCGCCGCGGCAACCCCGCCGACAGGTTCCGCTGACCGTCCTCCGTCACGAGGATGTCGTCCTCGATCCGCACCCCGATCCCCCGGTACTCCTCGGGCACGGTGAGATCGTCGGCCTGGAAGTACAGCCCGGGCTCGACGGTCAGCACCATGCCCGGCTCCAGCGTGCCGTCGACGTACGACTCCACGCGCGCGGCGGCGCAGTCGTGGACGTCCAGCCCGAGCATGTGCCCGGTGCCGTGCAGCGTCCACCGGCGCTGGAGGCCCAGCTCCAGCACCCGCTCCACCGGCCCCTCGACGAGTCCCCATTCGACGAGCCGCTCGGTGAGCACCCGCTGTGCCGCGTCGTGGAAGTCGCGGTACTTCGCCCCCGGCACGACGGCCGCGATACCGGCCTCCTGGGCGTCGTAGACCGCGTCGTAGATCTTCTTCTGGATCTCGGTGTACCGGCCGCTGACCGGCAGCGTGCGCGTGACGTCCGCGGTGTAGTACGTGTGCGTCTCGACGCCCGCGTCCAGCAGGAGCAGCTCACCCGACCGCACGGGGCCGTCGTTGCGCACCCAGTGCAGTGTGCAGGCGTGGGCGCCGGCCGCGGCGATGGTGCCGTAGCCGATGTCGTTGCCCTCCACGCGGGCGCGGAGGAAGAACGTTCCCTCGATGTAGCGCTCGCTGGTCGCCTCGGCCTTGTCCAGGACGCGTACGACGTCCTCGAAGCCGCGGACCGTGGAGTCGACGGCCTTCTGCAGCTCGCCGACCTCGAAGGCGTCCTTGACCAGGCGGGTCTCGGAGAGGAAGACCCGCAGTTCCTCGTCGCGCTCGGCGGTGACCTTGTCGGTCAGGGCGGCCTCGATGCCGGCGTCGTAGCCGCGGACGACCCGCACCGGGCCGGTGGCCTCGCGCAGGGCGCCGGGGAGCTCGCGCACATCGGCGGCGGGGATGCCGTAACGCTTCTGCGCCTCGTTCAGGGAGTGGCGGCGGCCGACCCACAGCTCGCCCTGGCCGGAGAGCCAGAACTCGCCGTTCTCGCGGTCGGAGCGGGGCAGCAGGTGGATGGTCGCCTCGTGGCCCTCGCCCCTGGGCTCCAGGACCAGGACGCCGTCCTCAGTCTGGTTGCCGGTCAGGTAGGCGTACTCGACGGAGGCGCGGAAGGGGTACTCCGTGTCGTTGGAGCGGGTCTTGAGGTTGCCCGCGGGGATCACCAGGCGCTCGCCCGGGAAGCGCGCGGAGAGCGCGGCGCGGCGGGCGGCGGTCTCGGCTGCCTGGGCGATCGGCTCCAGGTCGTGCAGCTCGGTGTCGGCCCAGCCGGACTTCATGTTCTCGGCGAGCTCGTCGGACACGCCCGGGTACAGGCCGTTCTTGCGCTGCTTGATGGGCTCCTCGGTCTCCTCCGGGGTTTCCGGGGTCTCCGGCGTCTCCGGTGTGAGCTCCTCGGCCACGGTCATCCTCCTCGATACGGCACTGGACCCTGTCCATCGTACGGTCGTACGGGAGACAGCCCAGGAGAGGAAGTCCGGCGCTCGGAAGCCCGGGGGAGCCCGCGGCCCCGGCCGCTCACTCGAAGCGCGCCGCCAGCAGCACCACGTCCTCCTCGCTGTCCCGCTCGGCCGCCCCGTCCGGCAGCACCGTGCGCAGGACGTGGTCGGCGATCGCGCCGGGGTCGCCCCGCAGGGCCTTCGGCACCCCGGAGGCGGCCGCGTGCAGCCGGGCGAAGGCACGGTCGACGGGGTCGCCGGTGCGGTGCAGCAGCCCGTCGGTGTAGAGCAGGACCGTCTCGCCGGGCTCCGGATCCAGCTCGACGCTCGGCGCCTCCCAGCAGGTCAGCATGCCGAGCGGAGCGGAGACGGAGGTCTCCACGAACTCGGTGCGGTGCTCGCCCACCAGCAGCGGCGGGCAGTGCCCGGCCCCGGCCAGGGTGATCTTGCGCAGGGAGGGTTCGCAGTAGGCGAACAGGGCGGTCGCGGAGCGGGCGGGCTCGGTGAGGCGCAGCAGCAGTTCCAGGTCGGACAGGACGGCGACCGGGTCCTCGCCCTCCATCACGGCGTACGCCCGCAGGGAGGCCCGCAGCCGGCCCATCGCGGCGACCGCGCTCGGCCCGGAGCCGGTGACGGACCCGACGGCGAGGCCGAGGGCCGCGTCCGGCAGCGGCAGCGCGTCGTACCAGTCGCCGCCGCCGCGCGGGCCGCTGCTGCGGCGGGCCGCGAGCTGGACGCCGGGCACCCTCGGCAGCCGGGACGGCAGCAGTTCCTCGGCCATCGTGGCCATGGACGCGCGCGTGCGCTCGACCTCGACGAGCCGGGCCAGGTGCTCGGCGGCGGTCCGGACGTACAGACCGATCAGATGGCGCTGGCGCTCGCCCGGCTCGGCGGGCTCGTCGTAGAGCCAGACGGCGGCGCCGACCCGGCCCTCGGGGCCGTCGGCGACCAGGGGCAGGGCGTAGCTGGCGGCGTAGCCGAGGCGGGCGGCCACCTCGCGATGGCGGGGGTCGAGGCCGTCCTCGGCGAGCAGGTCGGGTTCGGCGATCTCGCCGTCGGCGCCGGGCAGTCCGTCGAGGATCCGGCCGTAGGAGATGGCGCTGCGCGGCACGGTCTCGATGTGGCCGAGGTCCGCGCGGCCCAGTCCGAGTCCGATGGTGGTGTCGGGGCCGAGGCCGCTGGCCGGTTCCAGGACGACGAGACCGCGCCGGGCGCCCACGAGGGCGGCTCCGGCGCGCAGCAGTTCGGTCAGTGCCTCGCTCAGTGCGTCCGTGCGGGCCAGACGTTCGGTCAGTTCGTGCAGGGTCGTGAGGTCCGAGACCCAGCCGGCGAGGCGGTCCGTGAGCAGGGTGCCCGGGTCGGAGGGGGCCTCGGCGGCCGGCGGGGTTTCCGGGGAAGCGGGCGCGGGCGCGACAGTGTGTGCTGGCGAGGGAACCGTTGAATCGATTCCAGCCACTTTCGGAGCGTGAGGGGCGTTCATGGCATCCGGCTCTCGGACCGGAGCGTATTGCTCAAAAGCATCGCAAACCCCCATGTCAATCTGCGCCGCTGGCAGTGTCTCCACATGTACACGCACTCGTAAGGGGATGTCCAGCATTGTCCTGCTGGGATTAGTGGTGTCCATGAGGCCTTTGGGGGGAATCGGACGCGACTCTTCCCGCCCTCTTGTCGAATAGCAAAAATGGCTTAAAACTGACTCGGGTTACGGTTGTTTGCGGTCGACTGGCCTTGCTCCACGGAGCGTCACAACGGTCGTGATGGGTACGTACTCGGTAAGGACCAGGGGTCGTCGGGAGCCACCCGGAACCTGGTGGCCGAACCGGGCGTCATAGCCACCGACGACCGTGCCCCATCCTCCCGTGGCGGAGGCCGAGAGAAATACGGCGAGAGGCAAAACGCCAGACTTCGCCACCCCACGCCACGCCCAGCGTTTTGATGGACGCAAGTCGGCGGAGCGGCCGCGGAAGCGGCCGGAGCTCAGCCCCAGGGGTTCCCCTTGTCGAGGACAGGGGTGTGATGCGCCAACAGGTACGCCCAGTGAACTGACCGACACATGGTGTGATGTGGCCCACGGTGTTGCCAGCGGTGCAACGGAAAGGAACGAGCGCTCATGCGCGAGATCCTCGGAAGGCGACGCAGGCTTCTGTCCCAGTCCGGCGACAAGGGGCCTGAGTCGATCGACTCGGCCCTGACCTTCGCGACGGAATGGCAGTGGCCCGTCCTGCCCGGCGTGACGGCGGACCAGCGCAGCACCTCGCGGTGCGGCTGTCCCGACCCCGAGTGCGTGCTGCCCGGCGCGCACCCCTTCGATCCCGGCCTGCTCGCGGCCACCACCGACGCCCGTATGGTGCGCTGGTGGTGGACCAACCGACCGGCCGCGCCGATCATCCTCGCCACCGGGGGCCAGGCCCCCTGCGCGGTCAGCCTTCCCGCGCTCGCCGCGTCCCGCGCGCTCGTGGCGCTGGACCGGCAGGGCATGCGGCTCGGCCCGGTCGTCGCCTCGCCCACCCGGTGGGCGATCCTCGTCCGCCCCTACTCCATGGAGCAGCTGGGCGAACTGCTGTACGCGAAGGACTTCGTCCCCGGCTCCCTGCGCTTCCACAGCGAGGGCGGCTACCTCGCCCTGCCCCCCTCCGAGACCGGCCGGGGCGACATCCGCTGGGAACGCGCCCCGCTGCCCGGCTCGGCCTCCCCCTGGGTGCCCGATGTCGAGGCCGTCGTGGACGCCGTCGTCGACGCCCTCACTCGTACGGGTGTGAGCGCGCCCGAGATGTAGGGGTGTCGGGCGCGCGCCGACCCGGGAGGTCCGGTTCCGCGCCCTATGTTCCCCCTATGAACCTTCGTCTCCTCGCCCTCGGCGGAGCCGTGGCCTGCGCGCTCGCAGTGCCCCTGGCCATGGCTTCCGCGGGGCAGGTCGGAGACGCTCCGGACGGGGGTACGGACCCGAAGGCGCCCGCCGCCTTGCCGGCCCCGTCCCCGGCTCCCCCGGCCGGCTCCTCGCCGCTGCTGCTCGGCCTCGGTCTCGCCACCGCCGCCCGCTGCGGCCCCGGACTGACCTCGCCCGAGGGCGTCGAGGCGCAGACCTGTCTGCTGACCCAGGGCGGGGACACCTGGGCGCGCACCTACTACCGCAACGCCACGGGACGCGCCCTGGACGCCGTCCTGAGCCTCATGGCGCCCGAGGGGCGCACGGTGCGGATGCGCTGCGCCGTGGCCGCCGAGGACGAGCCGGAGACCTGTGAGACACCCCGTGAACCGACGCGGGGCACCCTGGACGCGTACACCGCCGTCGCCGAGTTCTCGGCGTTCGCGGGGAAGGCGGGCGAGGGGCCGCTGCTGCTGCGCTCCGGCAGCAACTCCCCGGGTGCCGAAGGCAGTTGACGGACGGGCCCGGTCCGCCCGGGCCGACCGGGCCCGTCCGGGCATGCAAAGACCCGGTTGCTGGCGACGGGGGATGCACCAGCAACCGGGCTATTGGAACGGTAACAAGAGATCGGCTCCAAGCAAATTCGATCTCTGGTTTTCATCGGGCTTTCGGACATGTGCCGATCGGCGATTTCTGGCGCCGACTCACCTTGTGCGTACGGGAGTTGTGAGCGGAGTCACGCCTTCCGTCCGTCCGGCCCCGCTGACCGACCGGTCAGCCGGGGCCCGTCCGGCGGCCGTGCCTCAGCTCAGCGTCACCTGGCGGTTGGTGAGCCCGCCGCGCGCCCGGCGCTCCTCGGGGGTGAGCGGTGCCTCCGAGGCCAGGGCCGCCGCGAGCCGCTCGGCGAACTCGGCGGCCGGCTTCTCGACGTCGTCCGCCGAGACCCCGCTCGGCAGGTCCCAGACCGGCACGGTCAGGCCGTGCGCCCGGAAGGAGCCCACCAGACGCGTGCCCTCACCGAGGCTGGAACGGCCCGCCGCGTGCAGCCGCGCGAGCGCGTCCAGAAGCCGCTCCTCGGGGTGCGGCATGACCCACCGCAGATGGTTCTTGTCCGGAGTCTCGCACCAGTAGGCGGAGTCCACCCCGGTCAGCTTGACGGTCGGGATCGCCGCCGCGTTGGCCCGCTCCAGGGAGGCGGCGACGTCCGGAGCGGCGTTCTCCGGGTCCGGCACCCAGAACTCGAAACCGTCGTGCACAACTGGCTCGAACACGCCTTCGGCGTCGAGCAGATCCTGCATCCGAGGACCGTCCGCCGGGGCACGGCGGGCCTGCACCGGAGTACCCGGCTGTGCCTCGAGGGCCCGCTGGAGGGTGTCGGCCAGGTCGCGGCTGATGTCGCCGGACGGCGTGTCGTTCTGCAGGCCGAGCAGCACCGAGCCGTCGTCTCGGCGCAGCGCGGGCCACGCCATCGGCAGGACCGTGGCCAGCGTGACGGAGGGGACGCCCTCGGGCAGCCCGTCCTTCAGCGTCAGCGCGACCGTCGCGGCCGGGACCAGCTCGCGCAGGGCCACCCAGTCGCACTCGCCCGGCAGCCCCTCGAAGGGGCGCTGCACCAGCTCGGTCACGGCGTGCGCGGCGGCCCGGCCGTGGCAGGCCTTGTAACGGCGGCCGCTGCCGCACGGGCAGGGCTCCCGGGCGCCGACGACCGGGATCTCCCCGTCCGTGAGCTGCGGCCGGCCGGCCTTCGTCTGGGGTCGCTTCTTGGCCACTGGGTGTCTCCCGGGTACGGCTCGTCTGGTACGGGCGGAGCCTAGCCGTTCGCACCCGAGACCACGGGAACCTGTGGACAACGCGGCGGTTGTGGACAACGGGTTGGTGCTTCAGGGGGGCGACGAGGGTGGATCGGGGTGGATCGGGTGGGGTCGAGTGGGGTCAGGGCGGGTCGGGGCGGGTCGGGGTCGGTTCAGGTCGGTTCAGGCCGGTCGGAGCGGATGGGGAACGGGCCGGGTCGGGGCCGGGGGGTGGCGACCGCTGTCGGTCCAGGCCGCCGGGCGGTGCGACCGCTGTCGGTTCGGTCGGGGCCGGGCGGTGCCACCGCTGTCGGTTCGGTCGCGGCCGGGCAGTTGAGACTGCTGTCGGTTCGGGCCGGGCCGCGCGGGGGCGACTGCTGTCGGTTCGGGCCGGGTGGTGGCGACCGCTGTCGGTCCGGTCCGGTCCGGGCCAGGCCGCGCGGGGGCGACCGCCGCCGGTCCGGAGACCGGTCGACGGCGGTCCGGGGCGCCCCGGACCGACCTGGGGCGGCCCGGCCGCCAGGTCGCGGCCGGTGGGTCCGGGCCGGTGGGTCCGGGCCGGTGGGTCCGGGCCGGTGGGTCCGGGCCGGTGGGGCAGCCGTCGGCTGTCGGCGGGCGGCCGGGTCAGCCCCCGTCAGCCCACCTCAGCCCCCATCAGCACCCGTCAGCCCAGGTCGGCCCGGTTCAGCCCAGGTCAGTCCAGATCGTCGAACGCGTCGGCGAAATCCAGTCCCGGTATCGACGCCACCGAGGGCGCCGCGACCCGGGAGGCGAAGTCGTCGCGGCGGCAGCCGGCGTCGGGGTCGTGGGCGTCCGCGTGGACGAGGACCCACACGGTGACCTCGCCGCGGGCGTCGTTCCGGACACCCCAGTCGTCGGACAGGGCCGTGATGATGTTCAGCCCCCGGCCGCCGTGCGCGGTGACGGAGGGGGTGGCCGGCGAGGGCCGGGTCGGGCCGCCGCCGTCGGTCACCTCGACCATCAGCCGGCCCCCGGTGTCGACCTGCCACGCGGCGCGTACATCGCCGTCCCCCGCCAGGGCGTCACCCAGGGGCCGGCCGTGTTTGCACGCATTGCTCAAAAGTTCGGAAAGGATCAGTACGGCATCATCGATGACCGCTTCCGACACCCCGCCCCTGCGCAACTGGTCGCGCATGCGGTGTCGCGCCTCCCCCACGCCCGCAGGGCCATGGGGTACGGCCATGCTCGACGACGTGGGCACCTCCTGTGCCACCACCAACGCCACCCCCGAGACCTCCTTCGCCCCACGCCACGGTGTGGATGCCCCATTGGCCTGTACCGGAAACCGGCCAATCCACGTCCTCAGACGCATTCGCAACGATCGAACACGGAGCGAACGCGCCGGAGCACTCCCCGTAAGTGCTTGGCTGAATTTCGACGGAGTGGCCGATTTGGAGGATGCGGGAGGGTTGGCGTGGGGTCAAGGGGACGTGAGGTATCTGTGAGGTGTGAGTGACCTGTGGGGTGTCGGTGCGGACGGCGGCCGGCCCGGTGCGGGCGTTCAGCGGCCCAGCCGGTCGAGCACCGCGCGCGGTCGGTTGGTGATGATCGCGTCGATGCCCAGCTCGACACAGAGGTCCACGTCCTCCGGCTCGTTCACCGTCCAGACGTGCACCTGATGACCGGACTGCTTGAGGCGCTCGACGTACACCGGGTGGTTGCGCACGATCCGGATCGAGGGGCCCGCGATCCCGACCCCCTCGGGCAGCCGCCCGTCGCGGAGCCGGGGGGAGACGAACTGCGACAGGTAGACGGTCGGCAGTGTCGGCGCCGCCGCACGCACGCGATGCAGCGAACGCGCCGAGAAACTCATGATCCGCACCGGCGACTCGGCCGCCGACTCCGGGGCGTCCAGGCCGAACCGCTTCAGCAGGATCAGCAGCCGCTCCTCGACCTGCCCGGCCCAGCGCGTCGGATGCTTGGTCTCGATGGCCAGCTCGACCCGGCGGCCGGAGTCGGAGACCAGTTCCAGCAGCCGCTCCAGGGTCAGGACGGACGTCTCCTCGCGGTCCTCCGGCCGGACCTCCCAGTCCGGGTCCTCCACGCGCGCGTGCCAGGCCTCGCGCGCCTCCCGCGTCTTCCAGGAGCCGAAGTCCAGCGCAGCGAGATCGGCGAGCTCCAGGGCGGAGACGGCACCGCGGCCGTTGGACGTACGGTTGATCCGTCGGTCGTGCACACAGACGAGATGTCCGTCCGCGGTCAGCCGTACATCGCACTCGAGGGCGTCCGCACCGTCCTCGATCGCTTTCTTGTACGCGGCCAGGGTGTGCTCGGGGGCCTCCTCGGAGGCTCCGCGGTGGGCGACGACTTGAATGTGGTGCTGCCGTGCGTGGGTCACCGCGTCATCGTGCCACCGCGGGCATCTGAGAACAGTCTGAGATGTTTCGAAGATGCGCACTTAGTGCACTAAAAGTCCCTTATAAAGATTGCCCGGAGACCCACAGCCAGCGCTTATGGTGCTCTGACGGCCCGTGGGAAAAGCTGAGCAGTACACAAGCGCACGCGACGACAACAGCCGTGGATCGAGGAGAAGAGCTGTGAACACCGAGAACGAGGGCACGAACGAGGGCACCCCGGTACCTCCGGCGCCGTCCGCACCCCCCGTGCCGGTGGAGTCCTCCTCGGCCGCCGCCCCGCAGGCGCCCGCGTCGGACTCCGGCGCCACCACGCCCCTCCCGCAGACCCCGCCGGCGGCCCCGGCGGCTCCCGTGGGTGACTGGCCGCCGCCCGCCGCGCCGCAGCCGCCGCCCGCCGCGCCGCAGCCGCCGCCCGCCGCGCCGCAGCCGGCGCCGGCCGCGGCCGAAGGC